>JALZDV010000112.1 GCA_030862345.1 Actinomycetota bacterium
AAGGAGATGACCGAGGCCGAGCAGGACTGGGTGATGCGTTTCCAGCAGCTGACCGGCCCAACCATGGCCAAGGGCGTCGAGGACACGACGTTCTACCGCTACACCCGGCTACTCGCGCTCAACGAGGTCGGCGGGGATCCCGGCCGGTTCGGGGTGAGCGTGGCCGAGTTCCATTTCGCCAATGCAGCAGCCCAGCAAAGCTGGCCAGAGACCATGACCACACTGTCCACACACGACACGAAGCGGTCGGCGGACGTACGGGCCAGGCTGTGCCTGCTCTCGGAGATCCCGCGGGAGTGGGCCGCGGCTTGCGCGCACTGGATGAGCGACTCCGCGGTGTACTGGACCGGCGGGAAGCCAGATCGGCATACCCAGCACCTGTTCCTGCAGACCCTGCTCGGGGCGTGGCCACTGTCGACCGACCGCGCGATGCAATACCTGGCCAAGGCCACCAAGGAAGCCAAGCTGCACACCACGTGGACCGAGCCAAACCAGGCATTTGATGAGGCTCGTGACACCTATGTCGCTGGCGTCCTAGGAGACTCGGACCTGGTTGGCGACATCGAGGGCTTCGTTGCGGCACTGATCGAGCCCGGTCGGATCAACGCGCTGGCCTCCGCACTGCTCGAGCTGACGGTGCCGGGCGTACCGGACACTTATCAGGGCAGCGAACTGTGGGACCTGAGCCTCGTTGACCCCGACAACCGGCGGCCGGTGGACTTCGAGCTGCGTCGTGCCCTGCTCGCCGAGGCCGGCACGGCCTTCCCCGAGCAGTTGCTGGCCCGCGCCGACGAGGGTCTGCCCAAGTTGCGGGTCGTGCGCGAGGCGCTGCACCTGCGCCGACGGCGAACCGAGGCCTTCGGAGCCGGTGCTGCAGGTGCCTATGCACCCCTGCTGTTCTCAGGTACCAAGGCCGAGCATGCGGTCGGCTTCACCAGGGGAGGCTGCGTCGCGGTGGTCACACCGCGGCTGGTGCTCGGGCTGAAATCCGAGTGGGATGACACCGTGCTCGCCCTGCCCGCCGGGACCTGGACCGATCTGTTGACCGGGCGGGTCTGGACCGGCGGAGCCGTCGTGGTCGGCGAGCTGCTGGCCGCCTTCCCCGTGGCACTGCTCGAGCGCGACCCGGACGCCTGACATGCGCTACTCCGTCTGGGCTCCACACGCGGATTCCTCGGTCGAGGTTCTCATCTCCGGCACCCGTTTCGAACTCGCCCGTGGGGTACGCGGTTCTTGGGAGGCCGACATCCCGACGCTGGTTGCCGGCACCGACTATGCAGTGTCGATCGATGGCGGCCCACCACGGCCTGACCCCCGCTCGGCCTCCCAGCCGGCCGGGGTAGAGGGGTTCTCCCGGGTCGTCGATCACGCTGCCTTCGACTGGACCGACGCGGACTGGACGGGCATCGAGTTGACGCACTCGGTCCTCTACGAACTGCACGTCGGAACGTTCACCGATGCCGGGACCTTCCGCGGAGTCATCGACCGACTCGACCACCTGGTCTCCCTCGGCGTACAGGCGGTCGAGCTGATGCCGGTCGTGGAGTTCTCCGGTTCTCGGGGATGGGGCTACGACGGCGTCGACCTGTGGGCTCCGCATTCGGCCTATGGCGGGCCGGAGGGCCTGAAGGAGCTCGTGGATGCCTGTCATGCACAGGGTTTGGGCGTCGTGCTGGACGTGGTCTACAACCACCTCGGGCCGGCAGGCAACTTCCTGGCCGAGTTCGGGCCGTACTTCTCCGACCGGCACCACACGAACTGGGGCCAGGGCGTCAACGTGGACGGCCCCGGCAGTGACGAGGTGCGATCGTTTCTCGTCGACAACGCATTGATGTGGTTGCGTGACTACCACGTCGACGGACTTCGGCTGGACGCCGTGCACGCCATCGTCGACGAGTCCGCGTTGCACATCCTGGAGCAGCTCAGCGCAGCCGTCGGTGCGCTGTCGGATGTGCGTGGTGTGCCGCTGTGGTTGATTGTCGAGTCCGACCTGAACGCGCCGCGCTTCGTCCGCTCCCCCCGGACGGGCGGGTACGGCCTCTCCGCCTCCTGGGCCGACGAATGGCACCACGCCCTGCATGCGCTGCTGACCGGCGAAAGTTCCGGCTATTACTCCGATTTCGGTTCCCTGGCCCACCTGGCGAAGGCGCTACGGCAGGCCTGGGTGTACGACGGCGAGTACTCCGCCCATCGCGATCGCGTCCACGGTCGACCTCCGCTTGGTCTGTCCGGCGAGCAGTTCGTGGTGTGCACCCAGAATCACGACCAGATCGGGAACCGCGCCGCCGGAGAACGGCTCGGGATGCTGACCTCGATTGGCCGGATGAAGATCGCTGCAGCGTTGCTGTTGACGGGGCCCTTCGTACCGCTGCTCTTCCAGGGCGAGGAATGGGCCGCGTCCACACCGTTCCAGTACTTCACCGACCATCAGGATCCCGAACTGGGCCGCGCGGTCTCCGAGGGACGAAGGAGGGAGTTCGCCTACTTCGGCTGGCGACCCGAGGACGTGCCGGATCCCCAGGACCTGGCGACCTTCGATCGGTCACGATTGCAATGGAGTGAGTTGGCTTCGCCGGCGCATGCACAGATGCTGGAGTGGTACCGAGCCCTGCTTGCGCTGCGGCGCCACCACCCGGGGCTGCGCTGCGGCCCGCTGGATGACGTGACCGTGGACTACGACGCTGACCAGCAGTGGTTGATCCTCCGGCGTGCGGCGGCAGGATTGTCGGTGGGAATCAATCTCGGGGCCGAGGCGCGGGTGCTGCGACTGAGTGGCGAGGTGCTGCTCTCGTCCGCACCGGTTGTGGAGCGGCTCGGCGCCGGTCTTCTCGTGCTCACCGCCGACTCGGTCGTGATCGTCGGCTGGTAGCTGCGAGTCTCGGCCGCGCTGATCCCGTCGACTCAACCCTCAGGAGCTGATCGAATGTTCCGCAGAGCTGCACAGGATGCAGTGACGACCGAAGGAGGACAGGTGCGAGGGTACCGAGCCGACCGGGCCTTCGACGGTGAACGGGTCATTGCTGGTGGTGCCCTTGTCCTGGTCGAAGGCAGCCAGATCACCGCGGTCGAATCGGGGTCGGCTCCTTCGCCAGCCGGCTGCGAGGTGACCCACCTGCCCGGGACGACACTTCTCCCGGGGCTGATCGACACGCACGTTCATCTTTGCGGTGATGACAGCCCTCGAGCCCTCGACCAGTTCTTCGAGCTGAGTCCGGACGCCCTCGAGGCAATCATCACCGCCGCACTCAGGGCGCAGCTCGCTGCCGGGGTCACCTCCGTACGTGATCTGGGTGATTATCAGTGGGCAGTCGTCGATCGACCCCGAGCCGGAGCAGAAGGGCACCCCGAGCCGACCATTGTGGCCTCGGGACCGCCCATCACCATCGACAAAGGACATTGCTGGTCCATGGGTGGTGCGGCGTTCGGTATCGAGGGGCTGCGCCGTGCCGTACGGGACAGGGCCGAGCGCGGCGCCGACGTGGTGAAGATCATGACGAGCGGAGGGGCCATGACCGTCGGCACTGATGTGCTGGCCTGCCAGTTCAGCTTGGCGGAGCTGCGGGTCGTCGTCGAGACCGCGCACTCCGTCGGACTGGCCGTCACCGCACATGCCCACGCACTACCAGCCGTCGAGCAGTGCGTCGCCGCCGGAGTGGACGGCATCGAGCACTGCTCGTGCCTCACTCCGACCGGATTTCGCACCCCACCCGCACTGACAGCCCGGCTGGCCGAGGCCGACATAGTCGTCTGCCCGACACTGGGCAGGGCGCTGGGGTCGCAACCCCCACCGCAGGTTCAGGCGCTGATGGAGCGCACCGGTGCGACGTGGGAGTCCCGCCTCGAGCAGGTTGCCGAGCTGTACCGGGCCGGCGTGATCCTGGTGAGCGGCGCGGACTCGGGGATCAGCCCGGGAAAACCACACGGCGTTGCACCCGAGGCCGTGATCGACCTCCTCGCCTGCGGCGTTCCGACCGATGTCGCCCTGACATCGGCTACCAGTCTGGCCGCCCAGGCGTGCGGCCTGGCAGACCGGACCGGGCGCCTGCGGGCGGGTCTCGACGCCGATCTGCTGATCGTCGACGGCGATGCCACCGAGGACATCACTGCGCTGCGCAACGTTCGCACCGTGGTGTCTCGCGGCCGCGAGGTCGACCTCGTCGGCTAACTGCCGTCCGCGCGACTTCTACTGAACCGCCTGCAGCTGAGAACTCCACCCGGTGCACTCAACCTGCTCAGGCGTCGGCAACGGCCTGGACTGCGGCCACGACCTGCGGTCCGTAACCAAGTTGCGGGTCGTTGTGATCGGCACCATCCACCCCGACCATGGCGACGCAGTTCGGTGCAGCCTCGGCGACCCGTCGACTCTGGGCCGGGTCGACGATGGAGTCGGCCGTCCCGTACACGACCGCAACGGGTATCCGGACGTCGCCGATCCGCTCGAGGACGGGAAGCTTCTCCTGCAGGAGCCAACGGACGGGCAGGAATGGGTAGGCATCGGCCGCGACCGACGCGAGGTCGACGAATGGTGACCGGAGCACCAGCCCAGCCGCATCCACCTCGGTGGCCAGGCCCGTGACCACCGCACCTCCGAGGCTCTCGCCGAAGAGCAGGATCTGTTCGGTCGCAATGCCGGAGGACAGCATCGCGTCGTAGGCCGCCCGGATGTCCAGAGCCAGCCCGGATTCGGTCGGCTCGCCGGGATTGCCGCCATATCCCCGGTAATCGACGAGCAGGACGTCGAATCCCACCTCGTTGAGTGCAGTGGCCAGCGGCACGCGATGGGACCGGTTACCGGCGTTGCCCGGCGCGACCAGCACCGTCATGCCGTCCGGGCGAGGAGCCAAAGCCTCGAGAAACCAGGCAGTCAACTGCAGGCCGTCGTCGGTGCGCAGCATCCACTCACCGGCCCCCGCGGCAACGTCGGCGATCGGCGGAACCGCATCCCCGCCGGTCAGATAGATCAGCCGTCGCTGGAACACCGCCATGGCGGCGATCAGGATGGCCACCACGAGGAGCACCGCGACCGCACTCTTGACCACCCTCCGCACCACCGCTGGCCACTCACGCTCAGGAAGAATCGCCCGATGGAATGGTCAGGCCGGTCTGTGCCCGAGAGAAGTTCTGGTACGACCGAGACGCCGTCGGGCCGCGTTGACCCTGATATCGCGAGCCGTACACCGATGAGCCGTAAGGGAACTCGGCCGGCGTCGACAGCCGGATGAGGCATAACTGTCCGATCTTCATGCCCGGCCATAGCATGATCGGAAGGTTGGCCACATTGGACAGTTCCAGGGTGATGTGGCCGGAGAAGCCGGGATCGATGAACCCGGCCGTCGAGTGGGTGATCAAGCCCAGGCGGCCAAGGCTGGACTTGCCTTCAAGGCGACTGGCGACGTCGTCGGGCAGCGTGACGACCTCCAGGGTCGAACCCAGGACGAATTCGCCCGGGTGCAGCACGAACGCCTCCTCGCCACGTGGCTCGACCAGGGTGGTCAGCTCGTCCTGCCTAACGGAGGGGTCGATGTGGGTGTAGCGCGAGTTATTGAACACGCGGAAGAAGCGATCCAGCCGGACGTCGATGCTCGAGGGCTGCACGAGGTCACGGTCGTACGGTTCGAGGGCGACCCGACCCGACTCGATCTCGGCGACGATGTCCCGGTCGGACAACAGCATGGCCAGACCCTATCCGCGGCCCACTTCGCCGGTCCTATCCCTTGGTGATCTTGGCCCTTTGTTGGCGGTGGAGCTGGCTTTGACGATCGCGACGCCGATCGCGGTGGTGACCGGCACAGCCAGGATCAGTCCGATGGCCCCGACCAGCGTACGAACGACCTCCTCGGCGAGCGCGCCACTGGTGACGACGTCGAGGGCCGGGCGCTGATAGATCTCGAGGAGCAGCAGCAAGGGCAGCGATGCACCGGCGTAGGCGAACACGATCGTGTAGACCGTGGAGGCGATGTGATCCCGGCCGATCCGCATCGCGCTCGCGAACAACGTCGTGGCCGGCAGGTCCGGGGAGGCGTGCTGCAACTCCCACACCGCCGAAGCCTGGGTGATCGTGACGTCGTTCAAGACACCCAGGCCGGCCACGATGATCCCGCACAGGACCAGCCCGGAGAGGTCGAGCTCGGTGGCAAAGCCTTGCAGCACAACGTTCTCCTCAGTGGCGAGTCCGGTCACCTTCGCGGCAGACTGGCCGATCGCACCAAGTGCTGTGACCATCGCCAGCCCGAACAGAGTTCCGATCAACGCGGTCGTCGTACGGGCGGAGAAGCCGTGCGCGAGGTAGAGAACCACGAGCATGATCGCCGAGGACCCGACCAGGCCGATCAGAACCGGGGAGCTGCCGGCCAGCAGGCCCGGGAGCATGAACTCCAACAGGATGAAGAAGGCGAAGGCCAGACCCAACACCGACGCCAGGCCGCGCATTCGAGCGACGGCGATCACCGCGATCACGAATGCCAGCGTCAGCGTCGCGATGGGGAAGCCCCGGGCGAAGTCGTTGAACGTGTAGAGCTCGTCGGGATCACCATTGCCGGCCGCCCGGGACATCACCACACGTACGCCGGTGTCGATGCCGGCGCCGTACACATCAGGAGGCAGGTCCAGTCGTACGTTCTCGGTGGCCTCCGGACCGTCCTCGACCGTGACAGTCGCGGTCGCACAGATCTGGCGTCCCGCACCGGCCGGCCCGGGTTCGGCGCCCGGGACGCCGCAGTCGTACGGCTCGATTGCGACGATCTCACCGGTGGGATACAGGGTTCCTTCGGGGAAGTACTGCTCGGCGGCCCGTTCGGCATCCGAGGTGCCGCTGGGCCAGAGCAGGATCAACCCGAGCACCGTGGCGAGTGCGACGGGGATCAGGACAGCGGCCATGAGCTTGAGGGCACGGCGCTGCTGCGCCTCGTCGGCCGGATCCTGGGCGTCCTCGGAGATGGGGAAGTGGGTGTGCGCGTGCCGCATATCACTCAGCATCGCCGATCTGAGCGGGTGGCGGAGGGATGATACGGGCGCGCCGACGATGAGGGTTGTCTCATCGCCTGCTCATGACCGGTCCATGTCCTGCGCCGAGACTCGGTCCATGACCATAGTGCGCCCCGATCCGCGCCGGCCACCTCGTGGTCTCTGGGGACCTCGAACGATGCCTGGCCGGCTGACCTGCGCCTGCTGCTCGGCGCCGAGGCGCAAGGCCCGCTGCGCGCGCTCATCGAGACCGCTGATGGTGACTTGTTGTCCTTCCGCGCCCGCCAGGTCAACCATCAGCCGAACCCTGCGGCCGGAGCCTCCTCGACCATCGTCCAGTACGGGGCGCAGGTGCGTTGGGGTGGTGGACCGGTCGCAAAGGAGACCCTCGTGATGGCCACTGGTGGCCGCATCCCACCAGAGGCCGCGGTCCTCGAGGCGGACGGGGTACGGGTCGGCATCTGGCGCTGGCCGTTCGATCCGGACCTGCCCGGCTTGGCCTCTGCTGTGGACGCCGGTGCCGTCGGCGCGCTGCTCGCCGTTCTCGGAATGGGCGGGGGCACAGTGCGGTTGACCGTTCGCGCGTACCGACCGGGGCGGCGCGCCGTCATCGAGGCAAGCGGCACGCACGGTCGCGTGTTCCTCAAGGTGGTGCGTCCGCATCGGGTCGAGGCGTTGAACGCCAAGCACCGGATGTTGGCCCAGCGCCTGCCGGTCCCGCACAGCTACGGCTACTCGGCGCAAGGAATCCTCGTCTTGCAGGCGCTGCACGGGACGTCGTTGCGCAGCGCGCTCACCGGTGCAGCGCTGCCCCTCCCCACGGCACCCGCGCTCGAGCGGCTGCTCGATCGGCTCCCGAGAAGGCTGGCGGGCAACCAGATGAGTGGTGACCACCTCGGGCGCGCCGCCCACTATGCGGACGTCGTGGCCGGTTGCCTGCCCGAGGAACGGGCCCGACTCGACGCCTTGGTCGGCCGTTATACCGAAGTCGAAGCTGGCGAGCATCGAGCAGTAGCCGTCCACGGGGACTTCTACGAGGGTCAGATTCTGGTCGACCGGGGACTGGTGACCGGTCTGCTCGACCTCGACTCGGCCGGCACAGGTCACCGGATCGACGAGTGGGCAACGATGCTGGCCCACCTGAGCGTGCTGGGCCTGCTGCATCCCAAGGCACGGCGGATCAAGCGGTACGGCGCAGACGTGCTCGCCGAGGTGGAGAAGCGCTTTCCTGCCGCGCAGCTGCGGCCGCGGGTCAGCGCGGCTGTGCTGGGCCTGGCCACCGGGCCGTTCAGAGTGCTGCTGCCTCGCTGGCCGGAACGGACCCGTCGCCGTATTGCCCTAGCCGAGGAGTGGCTCACCGGCGCAGACGAAAACGTCGCAGCGGCAACATCTTCTGCCCCAACCGGACATGAGGATTCACTCACCGCCGTCTCCTGACCATCTCACCTCAGCCCGGCAATGTGGGAGCCGTACAAGTCGAAGCCACGACTGCCGAGAAGCTCAACGAAACGAAGCAATCATGGACACCACCCAGAAGTGGAAGGTCATCACCGTCGGAGCAGCCATCACCGGTGTCGGGTTCACCGGTGTGGCATTGGCCGACAGCTCGACGCCGATCGCAGACACCGCTCAAATCCAACAGATCAACGTCGATGCTTTCGAGGATCTCTCTCCAGAGTCAGCCGACTCGGCCAACGAGAGCGCGAACGACTCACCGCCACCGGTCCCGACGCCAGCACCGGTGCCAGCCCCGCAGCCGGGCGGCGGCGGTGGAGACGACTCCTCAGGTCGCGGAGGCGGTGGACGTGACGACGATTCCGCCAGCGGAGCCAGCATCCACAGCTTCTTCTAGAGCGCCAAACACCTGATCGGGGTTGTGGGGATCATCGGAATACCCGGGTGAGCCTGACAGCCCCGATCTCGTGTCCCCGGTCCTTTGCTGGGGAGATCAGGATCCGGTCAGGACGACGCGGGACTGGCGGAGCCCTCGAGGCGGTAGCCCATCCCACGAACCGTGCTGATCGTCTGTGGGCCCAGCTTCCGACGGAGATAGCCGACGTAGACATCTACCACGTTGGACCCCGGGTCGTAGTCATAGCCCCAGACGTGGCTGAGCAATTGCTCACGGGACAGGACCTGGCCCGGATGGCGGAACAGCGTCTCGGCCAGCAAGAACTCCCGTGCCGACAGGTCGATGGCCTTGCTGCCGACATGCGCCCGCCGGCCCCGCAGGTCCAGGCGCAGATCGCCGGCGGTCAGCACTGTTATCTCAGGAGCGCGATCGTTGGCCAACCGCACGCGGATCCGGGCCAGCAACTCCTCGAACCGGAACGGCTTGGTCATGTAGTCATCCGCCCCGCCCTCCAGGCCGGCGACGGTGTCCTGCACCCCGTCGCGCGCGGTGAGCATGACGATCGGGATGGGCGAGTGCGAGGCCCGGATGGCCCGAAGCACGCCGAAGCCGTCCAGGCCGGGCAGACCTATGTCGAGGATGAGTAGGTCGAAATCACCGGTGAGCGCATAGTCGCGGGCTCCCTGTCCGTCGGAGATGACGGTCGTGGTGAACCCGTTGGAGCGCAGTCCCTTCTCGATGAAGGCTGCTATGCGGCTCTCGTCCTCGGCAATCAGAATCCTGTTCACGGCAGCGTCATTCGCTTGGTGGCGCCGACCCTCGCGTTGCTCTCGACGATCTCGGTGTCATCTGCGCTGGATGCTTTCCTGTCCGCTGGAGGCGCGCTGGCAGCCTCGGTCGCTGCACTGGGGTGATCATCGGTGAGCACTCCGGGTAGGACGAGGGTGAAGGTGGCACCGCGACCGGGACTGCTGTCCACCGAGACGCGGCCGCGATGGGCCGCGGCGATCGCACCGACGATGGCCAGTCCGAGACCGGCCCCGTCAAGGCGCGAGGAGTTGCCCCGAGCAAAGCGCTCGAACACGCGGCGCTCGGTGCCGGGCTCCAAGCCGCTACCGTTGTCGCTGACCCATAGCCAGAGACTTCCGTCCATGATTCGCGATCCGAGCGAGATGCGGTCCCCTGTCTCGGTGTGCTGAGTCGCGTTGTGGGCCAAAGCAATCATCGCTTGGGTGATGCGTTGGTGATCCAGGACCACTGTCGACCAGGCCACCGACTCGAGCATCCACCTGCGGTCGGCGAGAGCGCCGACCTTGTCGAAGATCGCGTGGGTAAGAGTTCCGATGTCGGTGGGCACCGGCACGACGAACTCGGGTTGCTCGGATCTGGCCAGGGTCAACAGATCGGTGACCAGCCGGTTCATCCGGTCGAGCTCCTCATCAACCAGGGCAGTCGTTTCGGCGATGTCCGCCGGGTCCTGGGTGTCGAGGAGTTCCATGTGCCCACGGACGATGGTAATCGGGGTTCGCAACTCGTGGCTCACGTCGTCGAGGAAGCGACGCTGGCTGTCGAATCCAGCCTCGAGGCGGTCCAGCATTCCGTTGAACGTCGCGCCCAACTCGGCGATCTCGTCCTGGGGCCCGCCGGGGAGGTCGATCCTGCGTGACAGGTCGGACTCACCGATCTGTCGGGCCGCCTCAGTGATGGCGCGGATCGGCCGCAGGATCCGGCCGGCGAGAATCCAGGCGGCGAGGGAGGCAAGCACGAGTGTTCCGCCACCGACGAGCAGCATCACACGGGCGGCTTCATCGGCCGCCTGCCGCTCCTGGTCGGCGAAGTAGGCAACAACGATGACGCCCTGGGCGGGATCCCCAGCCAAGGTGACCGGCACAGCTATGTAGCGGACCTCCCCCGCGCCACTCTCGTACAATCCGGCCAGCGTGGAGTCCACCGATCCCACCAACGCTGCGAAGACCGGATCTTCGGAGAGCAGGACGGGTGCCTGCTGACGGCTTTCGTAGGCGAAGTCACCATCGACGTACCCGAGGAACTTCTCGTTCGGCTGCGCCAGATTGAACGTGATCGCGAACTCCAGGACCTCGCCGACGCTGCCGAAACGTTCCCCGGTCCGAGAGTTGACCCCTGACTCGGTCAACCGGCCAAACTCCTCGATTTCACCGTGCAGGCGGGAGTCCATCCGCTCGTTGGTCGCCGCAATCAACAGCCGCCAGGTGACGAAGGTACTGACCAGCAGCGCAAGCAGCACGAGGAGCAGGACGAACCCAAGGATTCGGAACCGCGTGCTCAGCACCCGCCGCCCTGAGTTGGCGGTCTGCTCGGACGCGGTCGTCCCGGGCTCAGCCGTCGTCATCGTCGCCTCCTCCGCCGCCGTCGTCGCCACCGTCATCGCCGCCGTCACCGCCGCCGTCGTCGCCGCCGTCCTCATCATCCGCTGGAGGTGGCGGAACTTCGCCCTCCCCGCCGGGGTCGGGGGCCGGAGGTGGCTCCGGGATCGGGGCGGGAGGCGGAATCGGCGCCGGCGTCGGCGTCGGCGTCGGCGTAGGCGACTTGGGGACGGCGGTCGATGCACCATCAGGAATGATCACGATGGGAGCCGGGAGCGGTCCCTGGGTCGGCCCGCTGTCCCCTGTGCTGATCAGGAAGCCACCGAAGGTTAGGACGACCACTGCTGCGGCCACGATCAGGCCCGCCAGCACAGCTCGGGCTGATCGAATCACCGGCTCAGCCTGTACCTCGGCCATGGCAGTCGGATGAGACCTACATGAGAGCACTCTTATTCCAGAGGTGGGTTAGGCTCGTTCCGCTCTTCGGGAGGCACTCGCGGGTGTAGTTCAATGGCAGAACATCAGCTTCCCAAGCTGACAGTGCGGGTTCGATTCCCGTCACCCGCTCCACG
>JALZDV010000117.1 GCA_030862345.1 Actinomycetota bacterium
TCGGGCCTGGCACGTACGGCCGTCAGGTCTCGGTCGAGCGCAGAAAGCGCCGGCTGGAGGAGCGCAAGGCCGTGGAGCGCGTCGAGTCGGTCAACTTCTGCACGGTCTCCACAAACTTCCGGTCGGGAGGCTTGTCGCGCGCCTCGCGGCCATGCGCGAGCGCCGCCAGACTGGTCGCCCGGATCTCGTTGTAATCGTCGTCGTCGGCCACGATCCGGCGCGCTGCCCGCTCGAACGCCTCCGGATTCAGGCTCTGCAGACCCGACGCGCTGAGCCGGCGGACGCTCGACTTCTCGGACTTGTCCTTGAGCAGCCGCGTGAACAATCGCTCGGATGTCGGATCGGTCGCCAGCACCCGCAGGGCCTCCTCGCGGGCGGCGCCAGTCGCACGCCGGTAGACCTTTCGGGCAAGTGGTGCATGATCGGCATGTTCGTCGTAGCCGAGAAACTGCAGCGCCCTGGCGTCGGAGACGACCGCCTCCTCAGGGCGTTCCAGTCCGCGTACCAGCAGCTCCTGGGCGTACGGATCCTTGCCGATCGCCAGCAGTTCGATCGCGCTCTCGCGCAACGTTGCGCGTGGGTCGGTGGCAATGTCGCGCAGCGCCCGCTTGTAGTCGGCCCGGTACGGCGAGAAGCGCGGGCCGAAAAAGTCCAAGGCGCCAAGCACCTGCAACGCCGCCGCACGTACGGAGGTTGCCTCCTTGCGGTTGCGCAGGGTGGCAAGCAGATCCGGCACCCGCGTGCCGAGATCTTCGGCGTCGATCGGCTCGGCCCTGACGGCGGCTGCGCGTGCTGCCGCGCCGTCCTTACCGGCCTTACCGGCCTTGCCGGACGCCGCTGCCTTGGTGGCCCGCTGCCGCTTCGGTGCGGCGGCCCTGCCCAGCTCGGCCTCGTACCGCTTGCGATATCGATCAATGTCCACCGGGATCACCCTCGCCCATGGTCACAGCTCGAACGGCACGTCGTCGTAGCCGAAGCCGAGCGACTTCCCGCCGGCAACCGCCTGGTAATCGATCATGTCGCGAACTCGGGGCTCGAGGCCCGGCGCCGTCGTCGACGGAGACGGTGGGAAGGTCCCGCCAGGTGCGGTCGAGGGTCGCGGCGGTGTGGTGATCCCGTTCCATGGCCACATCGTGTCGGCCAGCCGATGGCCGACCTCGTTGAAAGCCGCCGGCGCAAACGCGCGAGGGTCATTCGGATTGGTACGCCGGTGGATCCATTGCCACTTGGCCCAGAGCCGGTCGACGTTCGCGTGCAGCAGGAAGAAGAGCGGATCCCGGGCGGCGGTGTTCTTAGCGCGGATGAAGCCAAAGGCGAAGCTGGTGTGCGCGAACCCGTGTGGGTTGCCTTCCAGCCCATCAAAGTTTGCATACGACGCGTTCGGCGCCGCGCCGCCGAGCCCGACCGTCTGCACCTCGGTCAGCAGTCCCGACGGTGCGGCGCCAGCGGCGAACGACGGCGTACGGGTGATGCCGAGCGCATTGTCGGTACGCCAGGTGCCGAATGGGTGCCCAGCGGTGAACTGCACGCGCCCCGCGGAATCCGAGACACCCATGAACTGGCCGGTGAACAGACTGGGGGCCGGTTTGTCGAAGCGCCAGTACGGCATGGTCACGCTCGGGTCGATCGCCTGCAACTCGCGCTCCAGGTCGAGGATGTAGGCGCGATGCCACGGGAGGAATCCGACGTTGCCGTGTTCCTCGGCGTCGGCCGCGTCCACGTGCATGTCGCGAAAGTCCCGAAAGCGCCCAGACCCGCCGCCGTTCAACGTCGCGAGCGCGGCGAGGAAGCGGTCACGCTCGGCCGGGAGGAGTGTCTGGGCGTCCTTGCGGACCCGGACCGTGACGGGCTTCGTCCCGAGCACACCAACGGTTCCCGACCCACGCGCCTCGATCGCGGCGTCGCCGATCTCCAGGCTGGGGCGGCCGAACTCCCCGGCCACGAGAAACTTCACCGGCGCTCCGCTGGCGGGCAGGTTGAGGGACAGCGTCGGCGTGCCGAGGTGCGTGCGGGTGGTCGCGAATCTCAGCTGCCCGCCAGTGCCGACGCTGCGCAGCGTTACCGGCACCGCCGCCGTACCGGCGACGTTGACGAGTCGTACCTGCGCCTCGATGGGCGTCCAAGTCAGGAAGGCCCGGCCCTGCCCGTCGGCACCGGGCAGTACGAACTCGGTGATCACCGGCGAACCGGTCTGCTCGGTTGCCCAGGGATCACCCGGCTCGCTCCCTTCGCCACCCCCGACGTCAGTGCGCGAAAACGGTACACCGGGGAGGGCCGTTGCGGGCCTGGATTGATCGCAAGCTCACCGCGGTACCGGACTTGCGCACTACTGTCTGGGCCGGCCCCTGCCTGCCTGTGGGAGGACGATCAGCGGACCAGGGACACGAGCACCGGGATCGCGGCGTCCCGGAAGGCCGTGGTGACGCCGCCGTCCTCTGGGATGAGTTGCACGAGGAGGTCACGTGCCGCATTCCCCTGCGGAAAGACCGGCAGCTCTGCGATTGTCTGCAGCGACGCGAGAACCTCCTCTCCGTCGGGGCCGATGCTGCTCGGGTCTTCCTCGACGCCCGCGAGGAGGTCTTGCAACGCGAGGTATGACGCGGGGTCGGCCAACTCCTGCAACGTGGGAACCGCGGCGATCTGGAAGGCTTCGCTCAACTCGCCCCTCCCCACGCCGTCGATGACTTCCTGCAGCAGAGTGGCTGCATTCGTGGCTGTCTGATCGGCGGGCACGTCATGGTCCAGGGCCACCAGCGGGTCCAGCAGTGCTGGACCTCCCGGACCCATTGCGAGCGGGTCCACGCCGACCAGCTGCACAAGGTCAATCAGCCGTTCGGGTCGGGCCACGCCTTCGAGCACGTCCAGCACCGTCTGCCCGACGTCGGCGTCGAACTCTCCAGCATCGACCGCCGCGCTGACGGAGGTCTGGGCCACGACGGCAGCCGAGCGCCGCGCACCATCGTCGAGGCTGTTCACCCGCCGAAGGCTTTCGAGCACCCCGTCTGCACCCGGTCCGACCGCGGAATCACGCGTCATCAACTCGGCCAGGGCGGCGGTGGTGGCACTCAACTGCTCATTTGGCGTCACGGCAGCGGACGGCAACAATAAGGGGCCGGACGTTTCCGTCGATTCCGCGGAAGTCGATTTCGTCGGAGCGCTGGCCGCGTCTTTCGCCGGCGGGGGCTGCTCGTCCACGATGCGGACGAGCGCGATCAACGCGCCGAGGAGGGCTGCGACGGCAAGGCCGATCCACGCCAGTTGCCGTGCGCCGCGGCGCTCCGATCGTCGCGCGGGACGCGCGAGACGGGGTGCAACCGCGGTTGCGACTCGCGGGCTGAGCGACCGCATTTCGGCATGCACGGGATTGGGCGGCGGTCGCTTGGCCGGTTGCGTTGGCCCGGCGAGGTGGTCGCGGCCGGCC
>JALZDV010000130.1 GCA_030862345.1 Actinomycetota bacterium
GTGATCGTCCGTCGTACGCGCTACCTGCTGCGCAAGGCCGAGGAGCGGGCGCACATCCTGCGGGGCTTGGCCAAGGCGCTGGACCAGCTGGATGCGGTGATCGCCCTGATCCGGGCCAGCGAGTCCGCCGAGGCTTCCCGGGCCGGCCTGATGGAACTGCTCGACATCGACGAGATTCAGGCGACCGCGATCCTGGACATGCAGCTGCGCCGACTGGCCGCCCTGGAGCGGCAGCGGATCTTCGACGAGCTGGCCGAGATCGAAACCCAGATCGCCGAACTGCAGGGCATCCTCGACAACCCGGTCCGGCAGCGCGAGATCGTCAAGGAGGAGCTTGCCGAGATCGTCGAGAAGCATGGCGACGAGCGGCGGACCAAGTTCATCTCCTACGACGGCGACGCCTCGATGGAGGAGCTCATCGCCGAGGAGGAGGTGGTCATCACGATCACCCGGACCGGGTACGCCAAGCGCACCAAGTCCGACCTCTACCGGTCACAGCGCCGCGGCGGCAAGGGCGTGATGGGCGCCGGGCTGAAGACCGACGACATCGTGGCGCACTTCTTCGTCGGCTCGACGCACAACTGGATCCTGTTCTTCACCAACAAGGGCCGGATCTATCGGTGCAAGGCCTACGAGCTGCCCGAGGCCAACCGCAACGCCCGCGGCCAGCACGTCGCCAACATCTTGGCCTTTCAGCCCGACGAGCAGATCGCCCAGGTCATCCAGATCAGGGACTACTCGGTCGCGCCGTACCTGGTGCTGGCCACCCGCGCCGGCCTGGTCAAGAAGACCGAACTGTCCGCATTCGACACCAACCGCACCGGGGGCGTGATCGCGATCAACCTGCGCGAGGGCGACGAGGTCGTCGGGGCGGCGCTGATCGGACCCGACGACGACCTGCTGCTGGTCAGCCGCAAGGCGCAGTCGATCCGGTTCAAAGCCGACGACGAGACACTGCGCCCGATGGGCCGGGCCACGTCCGGGGTGATCGGGATGCGGTTCACCGAGGCCGACGAACTGCTGTCGATGGAGGTCGTTCGGGAAGGCGTCGACGTGCTGGTCGCCACCGAGCACGGGTACGCCAAGCGGACCGGCATCGAGCACTACCCCCGGCAGGGTCGCGGCGGCAGGGGCGTCTTGACCGCCGATCCCAAATCCCGCAAGGGGATCCTGGTGGGCGCGCTGGCCGTACACCTGGAGGACGAGTTGTACGCCATCACCTCCGGTGGTGGAGTCATCCGTACCCCGGTCAAGGGGGTCCGGCACAACAAGGACCGGGCCACCATGGGCGTGAAACTGATGAACCTCGGCGCGGACGTCACCATCGTGGCCATCGCCCGGGTAACCGAGGACGAGGCCAACGGAGACACCCCCCAGCCGCCTGAGCCCGCCCGCCGCCTCAGCTCCAGTTGATCATCGGAATCCCACGGGCTCTTGGGTGGGGTCAGGCTGATCAACCCGTTGAATTCCGATGATCAACTGCGCTGACGACGTCGAAAAAGCCATCGGCGCAGGGAGCGTGGCGGATCGTCGGCGCGAGGTGCGGCTGGTTGTGCGGGCTCGGCGGCCCGGCCTGTCGCCGCTGTGGTCGCGGCCCGGTGCTCCCGCCATGTCGCCAGCACCTGGTCCGCTTTGACCGGCATCAGAGCGATCCGGGGGCCCGAGATTCCGGTGCGGATAGCGGCAACCAGGCGGCGGTTCAGGTCGTCGACGAGCGCGCGTACCTCGGCTTCGGACTGCTTGGTTGCCGCCAGCTCGTGGATCTCCTCGACCTCCTTGCGCAGCGCCAGCGAGGGTGGGACGAACGCGAGCTTCTCCCGCTCGAGCTTTGCCTTGACCCACCAGAGTTCGTCGTCGGGCTTTCCCGCCCCCGGAATCGGCTTGCCCGTCCCGGGCAGGTCGGCGAATTTCCCGGCCTCCTCGGCCTCCCGGATCGCCTTGTCCACCCAGGTCTCGAAGGTCATGTCGGCGGGTTTTCGTTCGGTCACGAGCCAGCCCCTCCTTGTGAAACCTTTCACAAGTCAGGATGCCGAGCCGGTCGCCCCGCGTCAACGCCTCCCCGCCCGACACACAC
>JALZDV010000360.1 GCA_030862345.1 Actinomycetota bacterium
GTGGACCTGCGCGGCTGGTAGCCGGGCCCCGCCCGGGGCCAGTCACACCCGGGCTATTCCGGCAGCCCGAGCAGACTGCCTAGGACTGCATCAGCCCAACGGTCAGTAGGCCTGCGGCGCCGAGCGAGGCAAGACTCCGTACGGAATTCCACGCGGTCCAGGTTGTGACATACCTACGCCACCTTTCGGGCGCATCGGAATCGTCGGGATCCAGACGCGCCAGCGCCTCGTTCCTCGGCACGCTACGGGCGATCGTCACCACGACGGCGCCGATCACGTACAGGGCAGCACCGCCCAGCACCCACCCGGTTGACTGTTGGCCCCAGTTGGCCACCGCCCATCCGGCGAGGCCCAGGCAGGCCAGGGCTGTCCCGAACAGGGCGAGCATGAACGGCGGGCGTAGCGCCGTACGGTTGATGGACTGCATGGCGGCGATGCCCCGCGCCGGCGGCAACTGGCCGAGGCCGGCCATCACGAAGCTGGAGAACGCGAAGAACACCCCCGCCACCAGCGCGCTGCCGAGGGCGACCGCGAAGACTGCGGCCACCACGAAGCCGTTCATCGATCCTGGCGGTTTGCCGGGAAACCGCCGGGGACGTCACGGGCCGAGTCGCCGGCCCAGACGCCGGTGGCAGCGGTATCCCGCGCGTAGTCGTGGAAGTCCCGAGGATCGCGGCCCAGCGCCCGTTGAACTCCGTCGGTGAGACTCGCGTTTCGGCCATCCATGACGTCGGTGAACAGGTAGGCCAACAGGGATACCAGTTCCGCGTCCTCGCCGGCTCCGGTCATACCCGCAGTGAACTGCTCGACGGTGATCGGCACGTACCGGATGTCGCGGCCCGAGGCCGCAGCAATCTCCTCGACCGCATCGGCGAAGGTCAGCAGCCGCGGGCCGGTCAGCTCGTACACCTGGCCTGCGCGCCCATCCTCGATCAATGCGGCCACCGCTACGTCGGCGATGTCGTCGGCGTCCACGAAGGGTTCCGGAACGCCGTCGGTGGGGAGTGCGACCTCGCCGGCCAGCACCGGGCCGAGGAAGAAGTTCTCACTGAAGTTCTGGTTGAACCAACTGCACCGTACGACGGTCCATTCGGCTCCGGAGGCACGAAGTGCGGCTTCGCTGCGCAACGCGTCCTCCTCCCCGCGTCCGGCCAGCAGGACCAGTCGCCGGCTGCCGAGGTCCAGGGCCGCCTCGGCGAATTCGGCGATCGCGTCCGGGGCGCTGGGTACGCCGAGATCCGGGAAGTAGCAGACGTACGCGGCCGTCGTTCCGTCCAGGGCGGGTCGCCAGGTGGCCCGGTCAGCCCAGTCGAAGGACGGCCGGGCGGCCCGGGAGCCGACGCGTACCGGGACACCGCGTGCCCTCAGTCGCTGCGCCACTCGTCGCCCGGTCTTGCCGGTGGCCCCGCCGGTCACCAGGATGACCGGCTGAGTTGCGTCGCCGTGTGTTGCGTCGCCGTTTGTTGCGTCGTCAGGTGTCGTCATGAGTTCCGCCTTGTGTTGGTGGTTGCAGTACGTCCAGCCTCTGTGGTTGGTGCTGTACGCGCCATGGTCCCGAGTGCGGGTTTTATGCTTATTCGTCCGGACGGCGCGGTGTTCCGGTCGTTGAGGCGGATACTGAGCGAATGGGACCCATCGAGCCGGGGCTACCCGTCGATCCGCTTGGTGCGGCGCTGCACTCTCTGCGGATGAGCGGCGCGTTCTACTGCCGCTCCGAGCTCACCGCGCCGTGGGGTTTCACGATGCCGCCGATGCCGGACTACCTGTGGTTTCACGTGGTCACCTCGGGTGCGGCGCGTCTCGAGGCCCAAAACTCGGGCGAAGCCCACGGTTTGGGCCGGTCGGCGGCGGCCAGGTCTGCGGCGGCCGGCAGGTCTGCGGCGGCCGGCGGCTCGGCGGCGGCCGCCCGAACGCTCGCGCCCGGTGATCTAGCGCTCGTCCCTCGTGGTGCGGGGCATGCCCTCCGCAGTGCGCCGGGCGTGGCTGCGCCGGGGATCCTGGACCTGCAGCGAGAGTCAGTCAGCGATCGGTACGAGGTCCTGCGGTACGGCGGCGAGGGCGCGCGGACGACCATGATCTGCGGGGCGGTTCGCTTCGACCATCCAGCAGCACGCAACCTGGTCGAGGTGTTGCCGGCGATCATTCACATCGAGGCGTCGGACTCCCCGTACCCCGACCGGATGTACAC
>JALZDV010000166.1 GCA_030862345.1 Actinomycetota bacterium
GGTTGGGACCGTCACCGCCACACTGGTTGACCGCCTGGGTGTTCGGCAGCGCCAGGTAGGGGAAGGTGTCCGAGAACGCCTTGTTGTTGGCGTCCACCGCGTCCCCGCCGGCCAAGGCGGCAACACCGGCGTCGAGGCGGTCCTGCGGGATGTTGTTGATGTCGTAGACACCCTCGAGCGCGAGCAGCTCGATGTCGAGGACATCGTCAGCCAAGCGTCTCCCGTTCGGGAAGCCTTGGACGTCACCGCCCACCACGCCGAGCCGGCTCGGCTCTGCTGCGACTGGAGTCGACATGTTCAGCCGCAACATCTCTGACGGTTGGAACGCTGCGGGATCAGCCGCCGCGTTGAGCGCCTGCGAGTTCAGGTCGATCTCCAGCGGGTTCGGCGTGTTTGGATCGCCGTCCACATCGACGACGTCATTGGTGACGATGCCGGTGAGGAAGACCTCGAAGAGGTCGTAGCGCGGTGTCGGTGGGGCCTCGATCCCGTAGATCGCCTCGATCAGTTGCGGAACCTCGGGGTTGAGCACTCGATCCACGACCTCGGGGATCGTGGCGTCGGTCACCGGCTCGATCGAGTTGAACGCGTCCTTCAGCCCGGTTGGGATGACGACCTCGTTGACCAACGGGTTTCCGAGCCGCGAGACCTGGACCTCATTGGCGTCCGTGATCGGGTCAACCGCGGTGCCCGCAGCATCGCGCAGCGGAGCCCGCGAGGTTGTGCTCCAGACACCGATGACCGGGTTGGCGTTCTTGTTCTGGTTGAGGGCTACGACCTCTTTCCGAACGTTCAGCACGATGCTGTTGACGTTGTAGCAGGCCAGCGTGTCCTGCCCGATCTCGGAAAGGTCGCCACCGTAGAGCAGGTCGAAGACCCGCAGGTCCAGGAAGAACGAGTCATCCGCCTGGGTGGCCACCGTGGTGCCACCGCCGGTGATGCGCTCATTCGGCAGCGGCTCGGTCGCGTCGGCACGAAGCGCCTCGTAGCCTTCCTCGCCGCCCATGCTGGCATCGCCGGTGTAGGAGGGAGCGGACTCCGCGCGGTCCTCGGGGCCGAGGATCGACCTGGACTGGCCGCTGTCGACGTTGATGATGTCCAGCGTGTAGTACTGGTGGAAGAGCAGGTTCTCGTCGTCGAGCGAGGTCACCGGGCCGTTGTTGTACAGGAAGGTGTCCAGACCGCGCAGGTCCTCGGTGAAGAATTCCCACCGGAAGATGATGTCGGCAACCGCGTCACCGTCGTTGTCGATGTTGATGTCGTAGTAGGCGTCGGTGGCCCATGGATAGAAGTTCGGTCCGCCGTTTGGCTCCTCGAACGGGATCCAGTTGGCCGCGAACGTGACCATATTCGGGTCGTCCGGGCTGGTGAAGGCGTAGACGTCGGTGTTGTCCACCGCTGGGTCCATAGCGATGAGCGGCGCTTCCCGGTGGCTCGAAGCATTTGCGCTCTGGCCGGCAAAGCCGAGAACCGCCGAGCTCAGCAGCAGGCCGCCGGCAGCGAGCATCGCTGCTGGCTTCCGACCCCGCTTGAGCGGCATAGAACTTTGGGTCATGCACAGTCCTTCCCGAGGCTCCGCGCACTGCGGAGTTGATGGCATCAAAACGGCGCAGGCATCCCGCTGCGGGGAAACAGACTCGATACGCGGCAGTGGGTTGAAAACCCCCGTGCCGACGCTGCGGCAGGCACACCATATGCCGATAGTTCGAGATAAAGCCAGCCCGCTCGTACTATTTCTCCGCGCTGCGGAAAACCGGCGTCTGACCTGCGGTTATGCGTACGACTTCGGCAACGGAATGCATAGGTTCCAGACGTGCATTCGCCCAGGCTGACCCAGATGAAAGATGTGCATAAGTTTTGAGTTGTATTTGCTCTGCGAACAAGTTCCGCGGTCTGCTCTGCGGGCAAAGGTCGCCGAAACTCTCACCTGGTGGGCAGGCGCAGTCTGCTGGTCATGGCTTCCAGCGCGACTCGTGGCTTCACGTTCAGCTCCAGCGCCTCCCGGCAAGCCAGGACCGCTTGCAGCCGAAGCAGGGCCCCGCCGGGGTCGAGGCTCCGGGCCAGCGCAGCTGTGTCGGCCCGGCGGTCTGGATGGGCCAGGTGCGCATCGCTGGCCCGAGCCCGTACGACCAGGACGTCGCGATAGCAGCCGGCCAGGTCCACCAACGACCGATCGAGGGCGTCTCGATTGAGCCGGGTGGCGCGCAACCTCTGGCGCCGCTCCAGCTCTTTCAGCCCCCCGGCCGCGCCCCGGGCGACCCCTCGGCCCATCCCCGGCCCCTGCGCACCGGCCCCGTAGGCCAGTTGCCAGCTCTCGGTCTCGGCGCTGTCCAGGACAGCCGATCGGGACTTCGCCTCCTCCTCGGCACTGAGGATCAGTTCGTCCGCCGCGGCCAGGCAGGCGGCGAGGGAGGTCAGCGAGGCGGGGACGTCCAGAACGGCTTTGCGGGTCAGCCGGGCGTTCTCGTCGCGGGCCAGATGCCGTGCGCGCCCGACGTGACCCTGCGCGGCGGCGCCCGCCCAGGCGGCCATGGCAGGGTCGATCCCGTCCCGACGGACGAGCACGTCGGCGATCGCCTCGGCGGAGGGCGTTGTCAGTGACATGGTCCGGCATCGTGAGCGAAGCGTGATCGGCACGTCGTCGGGGTGTAGGGACGGCGCGCAGAGCAGGAACACGCCCCTTGGCGGCGGCTCCTCAATCGCTTTGAGCAGCGCGTTGGCGGCTCGCTCGGTCAACCGGTCGGAATCTTCGATGATGACGATCTGCCAGCGACCACCTGATGGTTTGCGGCTGCCCGCGCGAACCAACTCGCGCGCATCCGCCACCCCGAAGGACAGCCCCTCCGGTATGACGACGGTGACGTCGGCATGCGTGCCGGTAAGTGCGGTGTGGCAGGCCTGACACGTACCGCAGCCGCCGACCTCGCACTGCAGGGCAGCCGCGAAGGCCCGGGCGGCCACCGAGCGCCCCGACCCCGGCGGACCGGTGAACAACCACGCATGGGTCATCGACTCGGGGGCGCGTACGGCGGCGGTGAGTTCGGAGACGACCTCGGGCTGCCCGACGACGTCGACCCAGACACTCACCAGGGCACCTTCGAGGCAACGTCCCCGGCGAGCAATGCCTCGACCCGCTCGGCGATCTGGACGGCCAGGGCCTGGGGCGTGGCGAGGCCATCCAGCACCAGGTAGCGACCCGGGTCGGCGTCGGCCAGGAAGAGAAAGGTCTGCCGTACCCGCTCGTGGAAGGCATGGGACTCGGCCTCCAACCGGTCGGTGGCCGCCCGGCCCCGCGCCCGGGCCAGCCCGACCTCGACCGGGATGTCCAAGAGCACCGTGAGTGCGGGGACGAGGCCCTGGGTCGCCCATGCCGAAAGGTGGGCGATGTCGGCGAAAGGCTGTCCCCGGCCGGCACTCTGATAGGCCAGCGAGGAATCGACGTACCGATCGGTGATCACAATCTGTCCGGCGAGCAGCGCCGGTGCAATCGTCGTCGCAACATGCTGCGCCCGGTCGGCTGCGTAGAGCAGCGCCTCGGCGCGATCGGAAAGCTGGGTATTTCCCGGATCGAGAACGATCGAGCGGATCGCCTGCCCAAGGACCCCGTCACCGGGTTCGAATGTCGTACGGACCTGATGACCGCGCTCGCGCAGCCGCTGTGCCAAGAGCGGGACCTGGGTCGACTTCCCGCAGCCCTCGCCGCCTTCGAAAGCCAGGAAGACGCCGGTGCTCGCTGCCCCCTCGGGCCGGGCGGTGGGGCTGGGATGGGTCACGACAACCAGCGTAGGTAGGCCGCTCCACGCGGCGCGAGCCGATAGCCGACCTCGAGGCTGCGGGTCAGGCCGAGGTTCTTCAGCTTGCGGACGTCCAACTTGAACGCTGCGGTCTCCCGGCGCAGGCTTGCGGCCAGATCCGCCGCGCGCGTCGCCGGCCTGGCCGCGATGGTCTCCAGCGTCGTCCGCGTCCAGGGACCAGACGGGCTCGCCTTGTCCAACCGGGTCAGCCGGGCGTGCAGGTCAGCCAGTTCGGTGGCATCCGGGTCGCCTCGATCGGCCAATTGCTCCCGCGGATCAGGGTCCAAGGCCAGGTGGAAGGCGATCCGGAAGACCGGCCACTGCTCCGGTCCGCGCAGAGCCGCGCCAACGGCATCCGCATCGGCCTTGCCGGCGCGAATCGCATCGGCGTCGGTGATCGCTGCGGAGGGCAGCTGCTGGACCTCGTCGATCACGATCCGTCCGACGTTCGTCCGGTACGTACGGCCCGAATACACCCGGGCAGTGCGCCAACGCCGATGTACGAGCCTGAGTTGCCCGGCGAGCACCCCCGGTCGCTCTTCAGGCCCGAACAGCACACCTCGAACGCTAGCCGCGCCCGCCGACGGACCCCCGGTTTCCGCGATCATGGAGTGCGGACCACAATCTGGCCCTCTGGATGGTCATGGCTCCATGATCGCGGCGAAATCGACGGTGCGTGCTGGGAGAATGGCGTTCATGTCGGGCGCGCAGAGCAGCGACGCCTGGGACGCCCTGACGTACAACCGCTATCTCGACGAGAGGTCTCGGCCCTTCGCCGACCTGATCGCCCGGGTCGGCGCGACGGCCCCCGCGGAGGTCGTCGACCTCGGGTGTGGGACCGGCTCCGGACTGGCTGACCTCGCTCAGCGCTGGCCGGCCGCTCATCTCGTCGGGGTGGACTCTTCGGCCGACATGCTCGCCGCTGCCCAGACCGAACTCCGACCGCTCGCCGACGTCACCCTGGTCCGGGCGCAGGCGCAGGCCTGGGCACCGGAAACCGCCGTTGATGTGCTGGTGAGCAATGCCTTGCTGCAGTGGATCCCTGACCACGCGCGGCTGCTGGCCCGGATGGCCCGGTGGCTCACCCCGGGGGGCTGGCTGGCTCTCCAAGTGCCCGGCAATTTCGAGGCGCCGTCCCATGAGTTGCTCCGGCAGCTCGTGAACTCTGCACAGTGGGTGGACAGGCTCGGCGGTGTCCTGCGGGGCGCCGATTCGGTCTTCGACGCCGCCGGCTATTTCCGGATCCTGACCGTGGCAGGCCTGGAGGTGGATGCCTGGGAGACGACGTACCTGCATGTGCTGACCGGGCCCGATCCGGTCTTGCGCTGGACGACGGGTACGGCGCTGCGACCGGTATTGGCCGTCCTGACCGAAACCGAGGCGCAGGAGTTCTCCAATCAGTACGCCGAACTCCTGCGGAGTGCCTATCCAGCCGACGAGCACGGGCGAGTGCTCTTTCCGTTCCGGAGAGTCTTCGCTGTCGGCCACTGCTGACAGCCAGGGCAGGTTCGGTGATCCCTAAGGTCTCGATGGTAGGTCCCTGCGACCAGGGACGGCGATGACGGAGCGGAGGACCGCGTGATCGAGGGACTGCATCATGTCCAGCTGGCCTGCCCGGCCGGATCCGAGGACGTCCTGCGCGGCTTCTACGGCGGCGTGCTCGGAATGACTGAACTGGCCAAGCCACCGGCGCTGGCCGACCGAGGCGGCGTGTGGTTCGGCTGTGGCAGTGCAGAGATCCACTGCGGCATGGAGGCCGATTTCCGTCCTGCTCGCAAGGCGCACCCCGGACTGCTCTGCGGCGACCTGGACGCCGTCGCCGAGGCCTGTGCGCAGGCTGGACACGGGGTCACCTGGGACGACAGCTTTCCCGGATTTCGACGCTGCTACGTCAGCGATCCAGTCGGTAACCGCGTCGAACTTATGCAGCCCACCTGAGCCTTCCGCGGTTATGCGCATAAC
>JALZDV010000192.1 GCA_030862345.1 Actinomycetota bacterium
GGGTGGGACAGACGATGATCTGCCATCCCGGGCCGCGGTCGAGCAGGGCCGGATTGACCAGGGTCGTGGCGAAGTGGAACTGGACATCAGGACCCTCGGGGTCGGAAGCGGTGTTCAGGAATCCGGCCACCTCCAGGATGTTGCTGGCCGGGTCGATCTCGGTCGGATGCGGATTGGCGAAGGCAATGTCGATCCGAGGGTGATCGTGCAGGTTCGACCCCACGCCGGAGAGGTCCACATTCACCGGCAGACCCAGTCCGGTCAGATGATCGGCCGGTCCGATGCCGGAGAGCATCAGTAATTTCGGGCTCTCGAAGGCGCCTGCGCACAGGATTACTTCTCGCCGGACGTCGGCCCGAACGGTCTGCCCGTCTTGGACGTAGTCCAGTCCGCTGGCCCGACCGCTGGTGAGCACGATCCGAGTGGCCAGGGCGTTGGTGGCCACAGTGAGGTTCGGCTCTTTCATCACCGGGTGCAGGTAGGCCTCTGCGCTGGTGATTCGCCGACCGTCTCTGATGTTCACCTGGAAGGGTCCAAAGCCCTCCTGCTCAGCACCGTTGAAGTCCCGGTTTACCGGATAGCCCAACTCCCCGGCCGCCTCCAAGAAGGCTTCCGAGCGCGGGTCCAGGGCCGGGTTGTCCTCGACCGGCAGCGGCCCATCGCCGCCATGGAACTCGCTGCCACCCCGGCTGTTGCCCTCCGCCCGAAGGAAGTAGGGAAGTACCTGGTCGTAGCTCCATCCCTCGTTGCCCGCGGCCGCCCAGCGATCGAAGTCACGCCGGGTGCCGCGGATGTAGATCATTCCGTTGATCGCGCTGGAACCACCGAGAACCTTCCCTCGCGGGTGGTAGATCTGCCGTCCGTCCAGACCGGGTTCGGGGTCGGTCATGTAGGCCCAGTCGACCTCGGTGCCGAACAGGGTCGGCAGTGCTGCTGGGATGAAGATCTCCGGTCTGGTGTCCGGGCCACCAGCCTCGAGCAGCAGTACCTCTACTGAGGGATCGGCAGAGACGAGGCGGTTGGCGACAACCGACCCGGCCGATCCCGCACCGACGATGACGTAGTCGTAGTCCGGCATTCAGGTCTCCCATCGAGGGTGCTGCCATCGGGCAGCGCTACGCATCTCTATCCAACAGAACAGCCCTCTGCCTAGCCCCCATGGGTCATGGTGTCAACGGGATCAGGGCAGCAGCTGATCGATCGCTTCGGCTGCCTCGAGCAGGTGTTGGCGGATCCGCTTGCGGGTGGTGGCATTCATCCGGCTGATCGGCACCGAAGCGCACAGGGCGAGTCGCGGGGACCGCATCGCGCTCAGCGCGACTGCGAGGGACTGCACTCCCTCCTCGCTCTCTTGCTGGCTGGTTGCGTACCCGCGGCGCCTGATCTCGGCGAGGTCCTCGATCAGCTTGGTCCTGGTGCCGATCGAATGCCGGGTCAACTGCAGCAGCTCCTCGTCGGGGTAGACCGCCAACAGTTCCGACTCCGACAGCGTCGCGAGCAGCGCCTTTCCGGTGGACGTGCAGTGCGCCGGCATCGAGCGACCCAGCCGGTTGACCACGCGCAGCGCCCGAGTGCTCTCGATGGAGTCGATGAAGTGGACGTTGCCGCCCTCCAGCCGGCCCAGGTGCACGGTCTCCTGCAGGTCGGCGTTGAGCTTCTCCAGGACCGGTCGGGCCCGCGAGCGCACGTCGAGCCGGCGGATCAGCGCGTACGCGAGCTGGTCCAGCGACGGCCCTGGTTCATAACATCGCGTCGCGGGGTTCTGCCGTACCAGCCCGCGGTAGCCGAGCATGGCCAGCAGCCGGTGCGCGGTGGACGAGGCGACCCCCAGGTACTGGCTGACGTCGGTGAGTCGAAGATAAGAACGCTCGCCGAGCAGGAGCAGCACCCGCAGCGCGTTGTCGACCGACTCGATCGGGTACTGCGGCAGGTCGGCGTACTCGGGTGAGGCGGGGAACGGGTCGGTGCTCATGTCTCCTCCGCGCAGCCGAGTCGGTGAGTCGGGGCGCTCATGCACTGAGGTTACGTTCGAGGCGGGCAAGCTCGTGCCGCCATGCAGTTTCGGTGTTGAAGGCGCTGCCCAGGTCGGGCAGTTCGGCGAGATCCTCGGCGGAGAGATCGACCAGTTCCCCGCCGGCGCAAACGATGCGCAACGAGAGCTCCGCGATGGTGTCGACCGAGATCGCGCGCAATACAGCCTCCGGGACCGAGGTGCCCGTGCTGGTCAGGCCGTGCCCCCGCAGGAGGACCACCGGCCGGGAGGCCATGGCCTGCACCATCTCTGCGGCCAGACGTCGATTGCTGATCAGTACAGCTCTGGGATAGACCGGCACGCCATCCTCGGCCAGCCGGGTTCCCGGTATGTCGAAGGCCCCGACGATCGGGCGGATGGCCAAACCGGCCAGGTCGGCGGAGACCACCGACGGGGGATGGGCGTGGACGACCGCTGTCACCTCCGGGTGAGTGCGCAGGACCTCGGTGTGCAGGGGGAGTTCCTTCGGGACCGACCAGCCGCCCTGGAGTTCGCCGGGAGCGCCCGCTGCGCCGTCGAGATCGACGAGGTGGATGTCGGCGGCTTCGGTGAACCCGAGTCCGCGTTCTGCCGGTCCTCGACACCTGATCAGCAGCCGATCGGAGTCGATCCGCAGGCTGACGTGACCGAGGATGCCGTCGGCGAGCCCGCGGCCGGCCAGCACCCGGCAGGACTCGGCGACCTGTTGGCGAAGCGCGGCCAGGTGCGGGGAAGGGTCGCTCATGAGCGGACCCGGATCGAGGGCGCCGGCATCGCGGGCAGCTGTTCGAGTTGTGCAACGGCGTCGTCGAAGGCGGCTTGGGCTGCGATCATCCTGCGCGCGCCGAGCATCGCCTTCGGCCAGTTGACGATCGCTGCGCCGGTCAGCAGACCGGAACCATCGGTGTAGAGCGCAGCCGCCCGTACCGCGTCGGCATTGTTGGACGGTCGGCCGAGGCTGCCGATCAGGTGGTGCCGGTCCGCCAGCGCCGGGCGGCCGACGATCTGGATCTTCCAGTCGTACTGGTCGCTCCACACGTAGTCCACCGGCTGGTAGGCGCGCAGGTCATCGGGATGAGCGATGTTGTGGGCGACGCAGGCTGCCTGGTCGACAGCGTTGGTCCAGTGCTCGACCCGGCAGGTGTCCCCATAGCGCAGGTGCATCCACCGGCAGATGTCGCCGACGGCGAACACATCGGCGGCGCCGGTGGCCTGGCAGTACTCGTCGCAGACCACACCGTCGTCGATCAGGAGACCGGCCGAGGCGAGCCATCCGTCGTTGGGGCGGGCGCCGATGCCGACGACCACCGTGGCCGCGCGCAGTTCCTGTCCGTCACTCAGTCCCACCGTGAGGTCACCGGTCCGCCCCTCCACCGAATCCACCCCGGTCCCGAAGAACGTGCGCACGCCGTTGCGGTGATGCAGATCGGTGAACAAGGCCCCGACCTCGCTGCCCAGCACCCGCCCGATCGGCACGTCCAGCGGATCGACAACGGTGACCTCGCGGCCGAGCGAGCGGGCGGTCGCGGCTACTTCGGCGCCGATGAAACCGCCGCCGACCACGACGGCCGGGCCGTCGGCGGCCAGAGCCTGGGCCAACGCCCGACTGTCCTCGATGGTGCGCAGGACGTGCTGGCCGGACTCAGCGGCCCACGGCGACGGGCGGGCGTCGGATCCGGTGGCCAGGACCACCACGTCATAGTCGATCCGTTCCCCGTCGGCCAGGACGACCTGTTTGTCGGCAACGGCGAGGTGCTCGGCTGCGGTACCAAGGCGCAACTCGATCCGGGCTTCTACTGCCTGATCGGCGGTCAGCAGCGCGACCCGTTCGGCCGGCCAGGTTCCGGCCAGGAACTGTTTGGACAGCGGCGGCTTGTCGTACGGAAGCTCGGACTCGGCGCCGATGACGACGATCCGGCCGTCGAATGACTCCCGACGAAGGCTTTGTGCGGTTCGTACACCGCCCACCGAGGAGCCGACGATGACAACCGTTGCGCTCACTCGCCCTCGATGGACAGCGCCGAGACCGGGCAGCTGTTGACGGCCTCGTCCACCCTGGCCCGTTCCTCCTCGGAGATCTCCTGCTTGAGCAGCACCACTGTTCCCTCATCGCTGATGTCGTAGACGTCAGGTGCGGCGATGACGCAGTTGGCATATCCCTGGCAGGTGTCGAAATCGGCCTTCAGAACCGCCACGATGTGCTCGAACCTCCTCTCCACCTCTTCGCCGTTATGCGCATAACCGTCAGATTCACCGGCCCCGAAGTGACAGTTATGCGCATAACGGCGGTGAGTTCGTGGTCTGTCATTACTTGATGCCGATCCCGCCGTCGGGGTGGATCACGTCTCCGGTGATGCCCCGAGCGTGCTCCGAGGCGAGAAAGACATAGCTCCATGCGTGATCACCCCCGGAGAGTGCGACCCTCAGCGGCACCCGCCCGGCCAGTTCCTCCTCGCGACCGGGAGTGTCGTCCAAGCGGCGGCCGGCCAAACCGAGGCTGCGCAGCCCTCGCAGATCGGTGTTCAGCGTGCCACCGGGGGCCACCCCGTTCACCCGGACGTCGGGCGCGAGTTCATGGGCCAACGCTGTCACCAGCCCACGCACGGCGAACTTCGAGGCTACGTACAGCACCCCACCGCGACCCGGGTAATAGGCCGACGTGGACTCGGTGAGCAGCACAACCGCCGGACTGCCGCCGCTCGCGGACTTGCGCAACGCCGGGAGCGCCGCCCGTACGGAGAGCAGGTGGCTCTTGACGTTGGTCCGGAACATCTCGTCAAAGGCGTCGTCGATCACGTCGTCGTCGAGATCACCCACGCCGCGGTAGAAGTCGAAGATCCCGACGCAGTTGACCAGGATGTCCAGACCGCCGAAGGCTTCGGCTGTGGTCGCGACAGCCTCCGCATTGGCTTCTCGAGTGGTCGCGTCGCCGGCGGTGACCGCTACGTCGGGCCGTTCCGCACTGAGCGTCGCGCATTTGTCCTGGTCGCGTTCCAGGACCGCGACTCGGGCGCCCTCCTCGAGGAAGGCGTCGACCACCGCCCGGCCGATCCCGGATCCGGCACCGACCACCAGCGCACGGCGGCCCGGCAACCAGTCGCTCACCCCGGCTGCTCCGAGCGCGGATTCGGTGGGTCGGGCGGTTCCTCCTCGGCGACGAGGGGACCGAACGGGTGACCGATCATGGCCGAGAAGGTGGCCGTGTTCTGCCAGGTCAGCGCCTCGAGTTCCAGGGGACACAGCGCCACCCACTGGCCAGAGCGCGGCGACTCGATCAGCAGCCGGGATCCGTTGCGGGTCTCCACCCGGCTTACCCGGATCTCGGAGAACTCGTTGCCGATGCTGATCGGGTCTCCGCTCGTACGGGCCGCGAGGTCCGTACGCTCCCGGTCCGCACGTTGGGCAGCCTGCTCCTCCGCTTTCTCGCTCTCCCAGCGCAGTCTCGTCGCGGACATCCCCACACCAGGCGACTCGTCCGCATCGCGGTGGCTGGCGCTCACAGGAAGATCGCCAGGTTCTGCATCCGCATCACCGATTCGTCGACCAGAATCGTGCGCCGGGCCAGCTGCCAACCCTGGCCCGAGGGTGCCCGCCGGAGCAGGTCCTCCCGTCCGGCGGAGATCAGTGCGGACTCGCGTACGTCACCGCGGTTGCGGAACAGCAGAGTCGCCGACTCCACCACGAGATGGCTGTCATCGGGGGTGGCAAAGGTTCTGACGTTGGACAGGTGGTGACGCAGTCGCGACGGTGGGTCCTCGGTCCAGGCATGTTCGGTGAGGAACCTGGCCACCCGGCGGGACAGGGAGTACTTGTCCTCGTCGAAGTGGGCCATTCCGGGCGAGGTGTCGAACCCGGTACCGAGCGCGGTGGTCACCCGAACCGGCATCAGGTAGTGGATGTCGTCGGTCAGCAGGTCCAGCCACCGCTCGTACGCCTGGGCGTCGAGCAGGTATGCCTCGTCCACCAGCCACTGATGGGCCTCGAGGTGGCGTGGGTCGCCGAAGGGCAGCGTGGGCTCGACCCGCTGGATCCGCGACGCGTGTGCGCCGAGGACCGATCGGGAGGAGTGCGTCTCGGTAGTCATGCGCCGGTGATCTCGACGGTGTTCTCGGCCGGGTCGGCTGCGAACGCCGACAGCTCATCGGACGTCTCGTCGCCTGGGCCGCCGCGCCGGGCTTCGTGGCCGTCGCGTGACATCTGCGACTGACTCGATTGAGTCGACTGTCCACCGCCGCCGACCTCGACGGTGGCGGCCGCGGTGACCGGGCGCTCCAGGTGATCGGCCCACCGGGCGAGCAGCGCACGCTGGTTGTACTCGCTGTAGCCGGTGCGGGCGCTCCCCGGACCGGCGAACTGCTCCGCGGTAAGGGCCGGCGCGACGTCGGTGCCGTCGTACAGGATCCCCATCCGGCTGTTGAGCCGTAGCCGGCGCGCCATCGAGCCGGCCGCGGTGTTGGTCAGCGACACCCAGTTCTCGACGTCGTCCTGCTCGAACATCCCGGTGCTGCCGAAACACATCAGGTACGCCTTGTACGAGAGCGCCTTGAACTCCGCCGGAGCTTCGGCGTCCACCGCGAACCAGGACAGGACCTCGGTCTCGTTCTCGCTGATCGGCTGCCACTGCCGGATCGAGATGAACGGCAGCACGTCGTCGGAGTCGGCGACCCGCGGCCAGTTGTGGACGAAGCTGAGGTTCGGGAAGACCGACGCGGCGGAGATCATGAACCCGTCCTCGCCGACAACCTTGCATTGGTCGGCCGACCAGGTCTGCTTCATCCGGTCGACCATCACTTGGGGATAGCCCACGTACCGCAGCCGCTCGTCGAGGTCGCCTGGCGGCAGCTTGTACGTCGTACCACCGCCGTTGTCCGCCCAGTAGGTGCAGCCGTCCTTGCGCTTCTCGGCCTTGGGCTCGCGAAACAGGCCGATCTCGACGACCGACGTGTGGGTCTGGGGCGTGTGGTACATGTCGCCGGCGAAGTTCTCCGCGCCGATCTTCCAGTTGGCCTTGACCCGCCACCGTTGGGGACCACGCAGCTCGATACCGCTGGGACTCTGCTTGGTGTAGTAGTCGAGATAGAAGGCGAAGTCCCCCAAAAACTCTGGCAACGGCGGAGCCGCGGGGTCGAGGCTGATGAAGATCATGCCGTTGTGGATGCCTAGGTTGGGCGCCGGCAGCAACCGCTGGCCCTTGCGCTTGAACCCGTCCTCGCCCCCGTAGGCATCCTGGTGGAAGGGCAACCCGACGATGCGTCCGTCGTTGCGGTAGGACCAGCCGTGGTACGGGCACCGGAAGTGCGAGGCGTTGCCCATCTCGGCACGGCAGACCTGCATGCCACGGTGCAGGCACATGTTGAAGTGCGCCCTGATCTCACCCTGCTCGTCGCGGGTCACGATGAAGGAGTCCTCGAGGACCCGGCGCACGACATAGTCACCTGGCTTGGCGATCTCGGACTCGTGCGCCACGAACAGCCATGCCCGGCTGAAGATCCGCTCCTTCTCGAGGGCGAAGATCTCCGAGTCGTTGTAGATGTGGGCCGGGATCATGCCACGGCGCACGTCTTCCAGAACGCTGCTCTGGGCGGTCATCGGCGACTCCAACCGGGATGGACTCCCCGGCATCCTATCCAATCCTCGCTCTGTTGGGCAGAACGGTTCTCTATGAGATGGAGAAGGCTGGCGGTCCGGGTTTCCACATCCCGGTTGTCTGCACCGCCATGTGCACGGCGAAGACGGGTCAGACATGCGT
>JALZDV010000193.1 GCA_030862345.1 Actinomycetota bacterium
GGCCGGATGCGATTAGGCACTCTGCGCCGCGGTAGATCCGCGGATGCCCTTCCCGGAGTCTCCGGCGTAGTCAGATTGGACCGCCGTACGAAGGATCTCACCAAACGACTCAATCCGGGCGAGATCGCGGTGATCGACCACACCGACATCGACCGGGTCGCCGCCGATGCACTGGTGTCGTGTGGGGTGGCTGCAGTAGTCAACGCCTCGCCGAGCATCTCCGGTCGGTACCCGAACCTGGGGCCGGGCGTCCTGGCCAGGGCTGACATCCCGATCTTGGACAACGTCGGAGCCGAGGTGTTCGGCAAGGTCAAGGAGGGCACCAGGGTCCGGGTCGACGGGGAATGTCTCTATGTCGGCGACCGCCTCGTGGCCGAGGGCCGCGACCTCGACCAGGCATCGATCGCGGCTGCGATGGAGGATGCGAAGGCGGGCCTGTCCACCCAGCTCGAGGCCTTCGCCGCCAACACGATGGAGTACATGAAGCGCGAGCGGGCGCTGCTGCTCGATGGCGTGGGAGTCCCGGACATCAAAACCGACATGGACGGTCGACACGTCCTGATCGTGGTGCGCGGGTACGACTACAAGGAGGACCTGGCTCATCTGCGCTCCTACATCCGCGACTACCGGCCCGTGCTGATCGGCGTCGACGGAGGCGCGGACGCACTTCGCGAAGCGGGTTATCAGCCGTCGATCATCGTCGGCGACATGGACTCCGTCGCCGACGACACGTTGCGCTGCGGCGCCGAGGTCATCGTGCACGCGTACGCCGACGGCCGTGCGCCGGGACTTCCGCGGGTACAGGACCTCGGGGTGGAGGCAATCACCTTCCCGGCCACCGGCACGAGCGAGGACATCGCAATGCTGCTGGCCGATGACAAAGGTGCTGCTCTGATCGTGGCGGTTGGCACCCACGCCACGCTGGTGGAGTTCCTCGACAAGGGCCGTGGCGGAATGGCCTCAACCTTTCTGACCCGGTTGCGGGTCGGCGCGAAACTAGTCGATGCCAAGGGGGTGAGCCGGCTGTACAAGAGCCGCATCTCCACAGCGGCACTGGTGTTCCTGGTACTTGCCGCCTTCGTCGCCATCGGCGCGGTACTGGCCGTCTCCACCGCCGGCCGAACCTATCTCGATCTGTTCGCGAACTGGTTCGGCGATGTGCTCGACTGGGTGAGGGGCCTGTTCTCGTGATCGACTTCCGGTACCACCTCGTCTCACTGATCGCGGTGTTCCTCGCCGTCGCGCTCGGCATCGTGATCGGGACGACACAGCTCAACGGCAGGGTCCTGGACGGCCTGGAGGCACAGGTCGGGGTGCTGACCGACGACAACAACGAACTCGAGGCCCAGACCGACAGGCTCACCGAGCAACTGACCCAGGACGATGCATACGACGACGCCGTCGCCCCGCTGGTCGTGGCGAACCGGATGGTCGGCTCATCGGTCCTGGTCGTGGTGACCAATGACGAAGTCACTCCGGATGTAGTTGGGCAGATCACGAGCCTGCTCGGCGCTTCGGGGGCCGCGTTGGCCGGGACGCTGCGGATTCAGCCCGCCTTCACCGACCCACAGACCGCACCCGACCTCCAGGAGTACGTCACCGGAAACGGGCTACCGCCGGGCGTGACCCTGCCGCAGACCGACGAGACACCCGCGCTGGTGGCCAGCCTGATGAGCCAGGTGCTCATGCGCCCGGCCAACGGCGGCCCGGCCCCGACCGAGACCTCCACCACCACCGTGCTGGCCGGGCTGGCTGCGCTCGGAGTCGTCACCTCCGAGAGCGGGGATGTCGAGTCAGCCGACTACGTGCTGATCCTGACCGCCGGGGCCTTGACCGGTGAGGAGTCCGAGGCGCGAAACCGGGCGCTGGTCTCGCTGGCCGTGGCACTGGATGCCGCCGGCAGCGGCGCCGTCGTGGCCGGGGATGCCAGCGCAGATGCCGAAGGCGGGCTGGTGACTGCAATCCGGTCTGACGGCGCCGCAGCGACGGCGCTTTCCACGGTGAACAACGTCGATTCCGCGGCCGGCCGCGTTGCGGCGCTGTTGGCGCTGACGGCGGAGCGCACCGGCCAGTCGGGCAACTACGGCGTCGGTGAGGGCACGGTTCCGCTACCACCTCTGGCTCCGTGAGGAACTCGACGGCCCGTCCGACGCGGGGAGGTGAACCGAGCCGGGGCACCGCCGTCGTCGTCGCCGCCGCCGCCGCCTTGGCAACGGTGGAGCTCGGCAGGCGGGCACCCGCACTCTCCGGCACGACGTGGACCCGGATCAACCACCGCGGCAAACCGGTGAGCCTGGTCGCCGGCCCCGTTGCAGCTCTCACTGCCAGCGTCGTTGCAGCCGCAGCCCTTCCGGCGCGCATGCGGACACCGGCCCTACTTGTCGGGATCACCTCCGGCGCGGTGGGCCTGTACGACGACATCGTCGGTGCCCGCCCCGGCCAGAGCCGGGACAAGGGATTTCGTGGTCACCTCCACGCCCTTCGCTCCGGCCGGGTCTCGACCGGGGCACTCAAGGTCGTGGGGATCGTCGGGGCAGCTATGGCCGCGGCGGGTTCGGTGTCGACCGGGCCGGCCGATCGGCTGGTTGCCGCCGGGGTCATGGCCGGAACGGCCAACCTGGTCAACCTCCTCGACCTACGTCCCGGTCGGGCTGCCAAGGCGACCGCGCTGGGTGCCGCAGCCACATTGGGTGGGCCGGCAGCGGGGGCGAGTGCGGCAGTCCTCGGGACCTCGTTGGGCGTCCTGCCTGCTGACCTCGCCGAGGTGGTGATGCTCGGTGATGCGGGCGCCAATGCCCTTGGTGCGCTGCTCGGGTACCGCCTCACGGCAGGTTCTGGGCCCCTGCGGCGGGCCGGCATGCTGGCTGTCCTCGTCGCACTCACTGCGGCCGCTGAGGTGCTGAGCTTCACCCAGGTGATCGAGACCACCCCAGGACTGCGGGACCTGGACAGCTGGGGCCGGTTGACCGTGGGAGGGCCTTCGAGCCCACCGATGTCGTGAGCAGTTCGGGGCTGCGTACCGCTGCAAGGGGGATCGGCGCTGCTGCAGCCCTGATTGCCGTACTGACGCTGTTGGCCCGGCTGGCCGGATTCGGCCGCAATCTCGTCTTCGCCCGTACGGTCGGGACGACGTGCATCGGTGACACCTATGTCGCTGCGAACACCGTCCCCAACGTCATCTTCGAAATCGTCGCCGGCGGCGCGCTGGCCAGCCTCGTCGTCCCGATGTTGTCCGGGGCGATCGCCTCCGGGGATTCCGAGCGGGCCCGACGCACCGCCTCCTCGCTGTTGACGTGGACGATTCTGATCCTGGTGCCGATCAGCGGCCTGCTCGCACTGCTGGCCAGGCCACTGGCCGAGGCGTTGCTGTCTGGCAGCAGCTGTTCCGGGGCGGTCGAGCTCGGCACCAGGATGCTCCTGGTCTTCGCACCGCAGGTCGTCCTCTACGGCGTGGGCATCGTGCTGACCGGCATCCTCCAGGCGCACGGGCGCTTCGCCGGACCGGCCGTGGCTCCGCTGCTGTCCAGCGTCGTCGTGGCCGTCGCCTATCTGCTCTATCGACTCTCGGCCGGAGTTCCGGACTCGGTCGACGACCTCGCCGTGGGCTCGGAACTCATCCTGACCGTGGGCACCACGATCGGCGTCGTTGTGTTGGCCCTGGTGTTGCTCCTTCCATTGCGCGGCACGGGTCTACGGCTGCGTCCCAGTGTCGGATTCCCGGCCGGGGTGGCACCGAGGGTACGGCGACTGGCCGCGGCCGGTGTCGCGACCCTGGCTGCACAGCAGGTCGCGATCGTGGTCGCGATCCGGCTGGCGAACGACGGTGCCCCGGCTGGTACGCAGGTGCTCTACCTGCTGGCGATGACCGTCTTCCTGCTGCCCTGGGGCGCCGTGGCCGTGCCACTTGCTACGTCGGCCTTCCCCCGGCTGTCCGCATCTGCCGAACGCGCAGACGAGGACACGTATGGCAAGACGCTCGCACCCACGGCCGCCGCGGTCCTGATCGGATGCCTCCTCGGATCGGCCGCGATGATCGCGGTGGCCGAGCCGGCTGCGCGGATCTTCGTGCAGGGCACCGGCGTTCCCGACGCCGACCTCACCGTGGCCCGGCTTTCTGACACGATCGTCGCATTTGCCCCAGGACTGGCCGGCTACGGACTGGTGGCCCTGCTGACCAGGGCGCTGTACGCCCGCGGGCTGTGGAAGGAACCCACCCTGGCGGTGGTCGGTGGATGGCTGCTGACCGTGGCGGCGAGCATCATCCTGGCTGGCGCGCTGCCCGACAGCGCACGAGGGGTCGCATTGGCCACTGGGCACAGCGCCGGGGTGCTCGTAGCCGGATTGGCCCTGATAGTCATGACCGTGCGATCGGCCGGTCGCGAGTCACTCCGCGGCCTGGGGAGAAGCGGGGCCGCCTCCGCCGTTGCCGTCATCCTCGCCTCGTCAGCCGGCCGCGGACTGGCCGATGTGTGGGACGGCGGCGGCGTCATGCTGGCGGTCGCCCAGGTGCTGGGGGTCGGCGCCGTTGTGCTGTTGATCGCCGCCGCGACCATGATGGTGCTGGCACGGGCATCCATGCGCGCGGTCATACGTGGCCTGCGCCGCCCGGACCCGGTCCCCGAGGAGGTGCGGCCCACGTCATGACGCAGACGGAGCCGTGGCTGGCGGGACGACACATCGTCCAGGTGTTGGCGACCAGCACCGGTGGAGTGGGAACCCATGTGCGCGCGATCCTGCCCGGCCTGCAGGCGCTCGGGGCGAACGTACGGGTCTGCGGCCCACCCGCCACCGACGCATTGTTCGGATTCCGTGCCGCGGGCGCGCAGTTCCGTCCGGTGCGGATCGCCTCGGGCCTGCGTCCGGTCACAGATGCCCTGGCCCTGCTCAGCCTTCGTCGGTCCCTGAGCAGAACGGACCTTGTCCACGCACATGGCTTGCGGGCTGGGCTGTTGTCGGTGCTGGCCCGTCCGGCTGGACCGGTAGTCGTGACCGTGCACAACGCCCTGCTGGATGCTCCGGGTCCGCACCGCAGGATCAGCGACGTTCTGGAGCGCTTCGTGATGCGTGGCGCCGACGTCATACTGGCGGCCTCGCTGGACCTGGCCGAGCACGCGCGCGTCCTAGGGGGGCGTGACGTGCGGCCGGCGCCGTTGTCCGCTCCGCCGTTGCCCCGGCCGGAGCGCAGCCGTGCCGAGGTACGCGCCGAGCTCGGCGTCTCCGACGACACTCCACTGCTGCTTGCAGTGGGCCGGCTGCACCCGCAGAAGGGGTACGGCACCCTGCTCGCTGCGGCCCGACGGTGGCGGAGGCGGGCCGATGGCCTGCGAGTGGTCATTGCCGGGGACGGCCCGCTGCAGGAGGACATGGCGGCACAGATCCAGCGGGAAGGCCTTCCGGTGGCGCTGCTGGGTCGGCGCAGCGATGTTGCCGACCTGCTGGCAGCCAGCGACCTGGTGGTGCTTACCTCACAGTGGGAAGCACGCGCCCTGATTGTCCAGGAGGCGTTACGAGCCGGTCGGCCGTTGGTGGCCACCGCGGTCGGCGGCATCCCGGAACTCGCAGGTCACGGCGCAGGCGTCCTGATCCCACCGGATGACCCAGTCGCACTGGATGCTGCGGTCACCGGCGTACTGGCCGACCCGGCGAAGTCCGCCGCACTGGTGGCAGCCGGGCGCAGCGCCGCGGCCGGCTGGCCGACCCTGGAGGACACGGTTGCCCAGTTGGGCGCCCTGTATGTCGAACTCCTCGGCGCATCGTGAGCGGTCGTCGGCGGGCACGATCACCGGGCCGCCGGTCATGAGCAGCCGGGCAGGGCAGCGGCCGGTGTCCACGTTGGTGTCTCGGCTCGTGGTCATCGCCTCGTGCAGCGCACTGGGATTCGGCCCGATGCCGCATGCGGCTGCGGCGGTCGACGGCGGCGCCGTCTCAGCCGACCAGGTCGTGATCGTCGGCGTACCGGGACTGCTCTGGGGGGACGTGGCATCAGCTCTGGCCCCGGAGCTGAGTGCTGTCGCGGCCGATGCCGCGCTCGGGAACATGTCCGTCCGGGCCGCGCGTTCGCGGACCTGCATCCTCGACGGTTGGGCCACCCTCGGAGCGGGAAACCGGGCCCGATATCCGGCACCGAGCGAGGACGCCGAGCAAAACCTGCCACCGCTGACCCCCGAGCAGGAAGCCGAGCGGCTAGCTCTGGCCGGTTGCGGCCAGCAGGAACAGGTCGCCCTGGCCGGCCTGACTGATGTCACCCGGACCGTGCGGCGCATCGCCGAGGACGAGGGCACACAGGCCTTCGGCGCGCAACCTGGCGCACTGGGGGAGGCGGTCAGTTGCTCCACCGCCATTGGCCGCTCATCGGCGGTGGCCGTGTCAGGTCCGACGGCCGAGGTGTCCATGATCGACTCCCTCCCGTCCGATCCTCCCCAGATCGCCACGGCCTTGACCGGCTGCCCGCTGAGTCTGATCACGGTGCCCGAGCTGATCGGATCGGTTCCGGCCGTGGCCCTCACCGAGCAGCTGCCCGAGGCCGGAGAGCAGCCCGAAGACGGCGGCGCACCGGCCGGGCAGCTCGGCAGGCCCCGGCCGCAGGCCCTGGCTGCGCTAGACGCCGTGATCGGGGATATCCGGACCGCGGTCAGGTCCCTTCCCGGGGAAACCCTGCTGCTGATTGTCGGGCTCTCGGAGAAGGGGATCAGCCGCGCTCAACTGCACCCGCTGATCGCACTCCATCCGGAGCTGCCGCCGGGTTACCTGACGTCCTCGAGTACCGGCCGCGCGCCCTATGTCCAGCTGATCGACGTGGCTCCGACAGCATTGCGCGCGCTAGGGATCGAGGACCCGGCCAGCATGGTCGGATCGGCGATGCGCTGGGCCGGGCCGAGTGGGGACATCGACCAGGCGCTGGCCCATTTGCGCGATCTCAACCGCGCGGCCGTGGCGCACGCAAGCATCACCAGGACCTTCTTCTGGATCCTGGTCGGCCTGGCCGGCGCCCTGGTGGCGGGTTTGCTGATGCACCGGTTCCCTAGGCGGGCCACGGCCGGTAGCCGGTCTCGTCCGCCAGCTCGGCGGCTCTCATTGGCGGCGTTGGCGTTTGCCGCCCTGCCCGCGGCCACGCACCTGGCCAACCTGACCCCGTGGTGGCACTCCTCGAACCGGGACATCACCCTGGGCCTCGCGGTGGCCGCCGGGGTCGCACTGCTCACCGTCCTGGCCCTCGGATTGGGGAGCCGAGGACCGATCCGCAAGCTGTTGCCGGCCGGGATGGTCTGGGCTGGACCGGCGTTCCTCGTCCTGGTCGCGACCTCGTTGACCATCGGCCTTGACGTGCTGCTGGGCTCCCCGATGGAGCTGAACAGCCTGCTCGGGTACAACGCCATCGTCGCGGGCCGTTTCGTCGGACTGGGAAATCTGAGCTTCGGCCTGTTCGCGGCGGCCACGCTGCTGACCACCGCAGTGCTCGTCCGAGGGCCGCGCCGTCGGCAACTGCTGGTCGTCGCCGGCGTGGGCGTGGTGGCCGTGATCATCGTGGGCGCCGCGGGACTCGGGCAGGACTTCGGCGGCGTTCTGGCGCTGGTACCCGGTTTCCTCGTCCTCGCCTTGCTCCTCATCGGCAGCCGGCTGTCGGTTCGGCGGATGGTGTCCATCGGTGCCGTGACAGCACTGACTGTCTCGACGTTCGCGGTTCTGGACTACCAGCGCAATCCGGACGACCGGACGCACCTGGGGCGTTTCGTGGGCCAACTTCTCGATGGGCAGGCCTGGACGGTGGTCAGTCGCAAAGCCCAGGCCAACCTCGACGTGCTGACCGGCAGTCCGGTCACCTGGCTGATCCCGATCTTCGGCTTCGCGGCGTGGCTGCTGCTCTGGCGCGGCGGACGGTTGCGGCAGTTCCTCGCCGCACAGCCCGCATGGCGAGCCGGGTTGTCCGCGGCCGGCGTTTCACTGGGCATCGGTGCGCTGATCAATGACTCCGGAATCGCCGTGCCGGCGATCGCCGGATGCCTGGTCGTCCCGCTCCTGATCTGGCTCGTGTTGGGCTGGAAGCTCCCACCCAGTGACGAGCCCGGGGGAGGCTCTGTGGTCGACACCCCGACAGCCAGCACCGAAGCAGTACCCCCGCGTGTTAGCGTGAACTCCCGTGAACCGACCGGGTGATCGTCGCTCTTCGCATACCACCAACTATCTGTTCGTGACCGGCGGTGTCGCGTCATCCCTTGGCAAGGGCCTGACCGCCAGTTCGCTCGGATCCCTGCTTTCGGCTCGAGGCCTGCGGGTGACCATGCAGAAGCTGGACCCGTACCTCAACGTCGATCCGGGAACGATGAACCCGTTCCAGCATGGGGAGGTCTTCGTCACCGAGGACGGGGCAGAGACCGATCTCGATGTCGGTCACTACGAACGATTCCTCGACATCAACCTTGCCGGCTCGGCAAACGTGACGACCGGACAGGTCTATGCCGAGGTGATCGCCAAGGAGCGGCGCGGCGAGTACCTCGGCGACACGGTCCAGGTGATTCCGCACATCACCAACGAGATCAAGGACCGCATCCTCGGTACGGCCGGCGGGCAGGAGGGACATCCGGGCATCGATGTCGTTCTCACCGAGATCGGCGGAACGGTCGGAGACATAGAGTCACTGCCCTTCCTCGAAGCTGCTCGCCAGATCCGCCACGACGTCGGCCGGGACAACGTGTTCTTCCTGCATGTCTCGCTGGTCCCTTATCTCGCGCCCAGCGGTGAGCTGAAGACGAAACCGACGCAACACTCTGTTGCGGCGTTGCGCAGCATCGGCATCCAGCCTGATGCCATCGTCTGCCGCAGTGACCGGGAGATCCCCGACGCACTCAAGCGCAAGATCAGCCTGATGTGTGACGTGGACTCCGAGGCCGTCGTATCGGCATCGGACGCCCCGTCCATCTACGACATCCCCAAGGTGCTGCACACCGAGGGGCTCGATGCCTACGTCGTTCGCCGCCTGGGCCTGCCCTTCCGCGACGTCGACTGGACGCAGTGGTCGGACCTGCTGGACCGGGTGCACAAGCCACGACAGTCGCTGACGATCGCGCTGGTGGGCAAGTACGTCGACCTGCCCGACGCCTACCTGTCCGTCACCGAGGCGATGCGTGCCGGCGGCTTCGCCCATCACACGCATATCGACACGCGCTGGGTCACTTCCGACGACTGTGAAACCACTATCGGTGTGACTCAACAACTGTCAGATGTGGACGGCATTGTCGTGCCAGGAGGGTTCGGCGTTCGCGGGATCGAGGGGAAGGTACGCGCGATCTCGTTCGCCCGGACCAACGGCATCCCGATTCTCGGCCTGTGCCTCGGCTTGCAGTGCATGGTGATCGACGTGGCTCGCAACCTCGCCGGCCTGACCGATGCCAACTCTGCCGAGTTCGACCCGACGACCGAGCATCCGGTGATCGCCACGATGGCCGATCAGCTCGACGTGGTAGCCGGCGAGCGAGACATGGGCGGCACGATGCGCCTGGGTAGCTACCCGGCCGAACTGATGCCCGACTCCTTGATCGCCCAAGCCTATGGAGAGACCAAGGTGCACGAGCGGCACCGGCACCGCTACGAGGTCAACAACGCCTACCGCGAACGGCTCGAGGCTGGCGGGCTGCGGTTCTCCGGTCTGTCCCCGGACGGCCGACTTGTCGAGTTCGCCGAACTCGACCGGGACCTGCACCCCTTCTTCGTGGGAACCCAGGCCCACCCTGAGTTCATGTCGCGCCCGACCCGCCCGCATCCCCTCTTCGCGGCGTTGGTGCGAGCCGCCCTGGATCGCGCCGAGTCGCAGCGGATCCCGGTCGACATCGAACCCGCCGTGCGGTGAATCCGGCGGGCGGACCACTCGCGGACGAGCTCGTCAGCGATCCGCGCAGCTACTCGATCCGATCGTCGCGAACGGTCTTCGAGGGGCGGATCGTGTCGGTACGCCAGGACGAGGTGGAGATGTCGGACGGCACTACCGGGGAGCGTGACGTGGTGGTCCACCCCGGAGCCGTCGGGGTCATCGCCCTCGACGAGGAGGAGCGGGTCGTACTGATCCGGCAGTACCGCCATCCCGTCCGCAGCTACCTCTGGGAGGTTCCTGCGGGCCTGCTGGATGTAGCCGACGAGCCGCTGGTCGAAACGGCACGTCGCGAACTGCTCGAAGAGGCTGGGCTAGCCGCCCGTCGCTGGGATCGGCTACTGGATCTCTACGCCTCACCGGGCGGCTCGACGGAGACGGTCACGATCTTCCTGGCCCGCGACCTGACTGCCGCCGACCGACCGGCCGACTTCGCGCTGGCCGCCGAAGAGCTTGACCTCGTGGTACGCCGGGTCCGGCTCGATGATGCGTTCGCCGCCGTACAGGACGGCCGGATCCGCAACTCCCTCGCCGTTGCCGGCATCCTGGCCGCGGTCGCAGGCAGAGCGGCCGACTGGCGCGGCCTGCGCCCGACCGCCTGACTGTGGACGCGGTGCGGATCTCGGACCGGTATCCGGGTCGGTTGCTCGGCGCACCCAGCTGCAACAGCTGCGCCATCCGTACGGTGTGGCCGCCGGTGCGGGCCCACTCGAAGGACTGCCGGAGCAGATCCAGCTCTTCGGCACTCAGCTCACCCGGCATGTGCTGCAGCGTATGACTGACTGTCCGCGCGGCGGATCGGTCCCGCAGCCGTGGCCGCCCAGACGTACGGTGAGCACGTGAACGTGGTTGCCCTCGCCGACACGCATGCGCCACGGAGGTGGCGCGGTGTACCGCCCCGGGTGGCCGAACACCTGCGCGCTGCAGACCTCATCCTGCACGCGGGAGATGTCTGCACCGCCGACGTCCTGGAGGACTTGTCCGGCTACGCACCGGTGCGCGCCGTACGCGGAAACAACGACGGCCCGGACATCGCCGCTTGGGGCGCGCCGGACACACTTGTCATGGACATTGATGGCTTGGCAGTCGGAATGATCCATGACAGCGGGGCGGCGACCGGCCGACTGCGCAGGATGCGCAGGCAGTTCCCCGGTTGCGACCTCGTTGTGTTCGGGCATTCGCACATTCCGATGGATGTCGCAGGGGAGGGCCTGCGGCTGTTCAATCCAGGCTCGCCCACCGATCGTCGGCGGCAGCCGCACGGCACGCTGGGCCTGCTGGAGATCGCGTCCGGACGTCTGCTCGAGGCCCGCATCGTGCCGGTGACCTGAGCGGCTCGCCCCGGACATCCGCCCACAGTCCTAAGCTCGGCACTGACGCATCGATGCGGCTGCGAGAAAGGACGGATCAGACGATGAGGGTCGGCGTTCCTCGTGAGGTGAAGAACCACGAGTACCGGGTCGCGCTGACCCCGGCAGGGGTGACCGAGTTGCTCAGGGCCGGCCACGAGGTCCTGATCGAGCACGACGCCGGTGCCGGATCTCTCATTCCGGATGACGACTTCGTCGGGGCCGGGGCGACGATCCTGCCGGACGCCGACGACGTCTGGGCCGCAGCCGATCTCGTCCTCAAGGTGAAGGAACCGGTTGCCGAGGAGTATTCCCGGTTGCGCTCGGGGCAGACCTTGTTCACCTACCTGCACCTGGCTGCCTCCGCGGAGTGCACGAAGGCATTGCTGTCCTCGGGAATCGACGCGGTCGCCTACGAGACAGTTCAGCTGCCCGACCTTTCCCTGCCCCTGCTGGCGCCGATGTCGGAGGTCGCTGGCCGGATGGCCCCCCAATGCGGCGCGCATTGTCTCGAGCGCGCCCAGGGTGGCCGCGGTGTGCTGCTGGGTGGAGTATCCGGTGTGTACGCAGCCACCGTCGTCGTCATCGGCGCGGGTGTGTCCGGAATGAACGCCGCCGCCATAGCGCTGGGGATGCAGGCCGAGGTGATCGTGCTCGACAACAACGTGGAGAAGTTGCGGGCCGCGGACCGGATCTACCAGGGACATCTGCAAACCGTGATCTCCAACTCCTACGAGCTCGAGCGTGCCGTACTCGGAGCCGATCTCGTCATCGGGGCGGTGCTCGTACCCGGGGCCAAGGCCCCGACGCTGGTCTCCAACGAGCTGGTCTCCCGGATGCGCCCCGGATCGGTTCTGGTGGACATCGCCGTCGATCAGGGCGGGTGCTTCGAGGACACCCGGCCGACCACGCATGACGACCCGACCTATGTGGTGCACAACTCGGTCTTCTACTGTGTGGCAAATATGCCGGGCGCGGTCCCTAACACCTCCACCTATGCCCTGACGAATGTGACGCTGCCTTATGTGATGGCGCTGGCCAACCGAGGACTGCGCTCAGCGGTGGCCACCGACCCGGCCCTGGCGTTGGGCGTCAACGTCGTCGGCGGACACGTGGTCTACGACCAGGTGGCTGCGGCACACGGACTCCCGTACGTCCCGCTCGAGGAGGCCCTGGCTGGCTGAACCGGTCGCTCCCGCGGCCCCGGCAGCGCTACCCGAGCCGGCGCCGGCGGTGCGCCGCGCGCTGCGCGGGTACCTCGACCACCTGGCGATCGAACGGGGGCTGGCGAACAACACCGTCTCGTCCTATCGCCGCGACTTGGCGCGTTACGGCGCGCATCTCGCGCAGCGAGGGAGGGTGGCCCTCTCCGACGTCAGTGCGGATGACGTAGCGACGTTCCTGGCCGCGCTTCGGCTGGGCGATGAGCTGCACGGGCCGCTGTCGGCCGCCTCCGCAGCCCGAGCCGTCGTCGCCGTCCGAGGGTTGCATCGTTTCGCCGTACGCGAGGGCTGGGTCCTCGACGACGTGGCGGTAGCTGTCCGGCCGCCGGCGCCACCGCGACGGTTACCCAAGGCGATCCCGGTCGACGCGGTCGAGGCGCTGCTAGAGGCGGCCAATCTCGACGACGAACCGCGCTCCCTGCGCGACAGGGCTCTGCTCGAACTCCTGTACGGGACCGGCGCCCGGATCTCCGAAGCGGTCGGCCTGGCGGTGGATGACGTGGACCGCGGATCCGGCACGATCCGGGTCACCGGGAAGGGCAGCAAACAGCGGGTCGTACCGATCGGAAGCTTTGCGCTGTCCGCGGTCGATGCGTATCTAGTCCGCGGCCGGCCCACGCTGGCCGCCCAGGGGCGGGGGCTCGGCGCCCTGTTCCTGAACGCTCGTGGAGGGCGGCTGTCCCGGCAGAGTGCCTGGATGATTCTTCGGACGGTCGCCGACCGGGCCGGGCTGACCGAGGACTTGTCGCCGCACACGCTGCGGCACTCCTTCGCCACGCACCTGCTCGACGGTGGCGCCGACGTCCGGGTGGTCCAGGAGCTGCTCGGGCACGCCTCGGTCACCACGACGCAGGTCTACACCCTGGTCACCGTCGACCGGCTGCGCGAGGTGTACGCCGCCAGCCACCCCCGCGCCCTGCACTGATCCGTCTGCTAAAGCTGAGGTAGAGCTTGAACCGCATTGGGTCGCAACGGGCGTGCGCCCTCGGCGGGTCGCCTTGCCCGAGGCGGGGCGCCGACCTACTGTCGCCGCCAAGGACGCCGCCGTCGCAGGCACGGGGCAGCCGGTAGCACCGATCCAAGAGGCGGCAGTTGTGGCGCGAGGAAGTGGCAGCGAGGCCGAGGCCCTGCCCTTCTCCGACGACCCGAGCCCCACGCCCCCTGCGCGTACTGCTCTGCGTGGGGACCCGGCCAAGGCACGGCAACGACCGCTGCCCACGCCTCCGGTCCTGGGGCGGCACGGCCCGGCGAAGGTGATCGCGATGTGCAACCAGAAGGGCGGGGTGGGCAAGACCACCTCGACCATCAATCTGGGTGCCGCCCTGGTGGAGTTCGGCCGCAAGGTCCTGCTGCTCGACTTCGACCCGCAGGGTGCACTGTCCGTAGGGCTCGGCGTCGCCGCGCACGACCTCGACCGCAGCATCTACAACGTCCTCATGGAGCGCGAGGTCGGTATCGCCGATGTCCGGCTCAAGACGAAGGTGGACGGACTCGACCTGATTCCCAGCAACATCGATCTGTCGGCCGCGGAGGTGCAGCTGGTCAGCGAGGTGGCCCGCGAGCAGGCCCTCAAGCGGGCCCTGCGTCCGGTGCTGGAGGAGTACGACTACATCTTCATCGACTGCCAGCCCTCGCTCGGCCTACTCACGGTCAACGCGTTGACGGCCGCCCAAGGAGTGATCATCCCGCTGGAGTGCGAGTACTTCAGTCTGCGCGGAGTCGCCCTGCTCGTCGACACGATCGACAAGGTCACCGAGCGACTGAACCCCGACCTGTCGATCACCGGCATCCTGGCCACGATGTACGACTCGCGGACGCTGCACGCCAAGGAGGTGTTCACCCGGGTCGTGGAAGCATTCGGGGACACCGTTTTCCAGACAGTCATCGCTCGTACGGTCCGGTTCCCGGAGACCACGGTCGCCGGAGAGCCGATCACCTCGTGGGCACCGCAATCCCAAGGAGCCAACGCCTACCGCAACCTGGCCAAGGAGGTCGTGGCCGCGGGTTGACCGACTCGTCCCTGAGTCCAATGGCTATCGCCGGGAAGCGGACTAAGGTCGCCGGTCATGGAGGGAGGCGGGCGTACGACGGCGAGGCGGCTTCCCGCACCGCCGGAGGACCCGGCCGGACGGGCGGCTGGACCCGACGACGGGCGGTTCCATGTCACGCTCAGCAACTTCGAGGGCCCTTTTGATCTGTTGCTGAGCCTGATCAGCAAGCACAAGCTCGATGTCACCGAGATCGCCCTGTCGGAAGTCACCGATGAGTTCATCAGCTATCTCGAGGCCGGCGGAGACAGCCTCGACCTGGGTCAGACCACGGAGTTTCTGGTCGTGGCCGCAACGCTGCTGGATCTGAAGGCAGCCCGGTTGCTGCCCTCGGCAGATGTCGAGGACGAGGAGGATCTGGCCGCACTCGAGGCTCGAGATCTGCTCTTCGCCCGACTGCTGGCCTATCGCGCGTTTCGCGAGGCAGCCGAGTTCCTTCGCGCACACGAATTGGACCAGGCCCGGCGGTTTCCACGGGAGATCAGCCTGGAGCCGCGGTTCGCCCTTGCCCTACCGGAGGTGCTGCTCGGCGTCGGAGTGCAGGCCTTCGCCGCCCTGGCGGCCAATGCTCTGCGACCGCGCCTGCCCGTCGAGGTGTCCACCGAACACTTGCACACACCGCGGGTCAGCGTCCGCGAGCACGCCGGGATCGTGCGCCGCAGGCTCGCCGGGGGCGCTACGACGACCTTCCGGGCGTTGATCTCGGACTGTTCGACAACCCTCGAGGTGGTCGCCCGGTTCCTGGCCCTACTCGACCTGCACACCCGGGGATCGGTGTCCCTGGAACAGCTCAGCGCACTTGGCGAACTACATGTGCGCTGGATCGCGTCGGAGGACGAGGACGAGGCAGCCGGCCAGGAGTGGGACGAACACCAGCCGGCCGAAGTCACCAGCGGTGCAGATGCAACGCAGCAGCAGGCCGTAGGCGATGATGGGAGGCAACCCCGACCCGCCTGAACCATACGAAACTGCAGAGGACTCCGATGACCGCCGCGAGCGACGAGCACCTGCGCGGCGCCGTCGAAGCCATCCTCTTCGTGGTGGACACCCCGGTACCGGCAGCCACCCTGGCCGAGTTGCTCGACGTCGAGGAAGTCATCATCACCGAACAACTCCACGCGCTGGCCGCCGAGTACGAACAGCAGCACCGAGGGTTCACCCTGCGCCCGGCCGGGGAGGGCTGGCGGCTCTACACGCGGGAGGAGTACGCCGAGTACGTCGAGCGCTACGTCACCGAGGGGCAGCGGGCCCGGCTCACCCAGGCGGCCCTGGAGACCCTCGCCGTCGTCGCCTACCGCCAGCCGGTCACCCGGTCCCGGATCTCGGGGATTCGGGGCGTGAGTGTCGACGGGGTGATCCGGACCCTGCTGAGTCGCGGCCTGGTGGCCGAGCAGGGGTCTGACCCGCAGACCGGCGCCGGGCTCTACGTCACGACAGAGCTCTTCCTGGAGAAGCTGGGCCTGTCCGATATCAGCGAACTGCCGGACCTGGCCCCGCTGCTGCCCGACGTCGAGTCGGTCCTGAGTGCGGACTCCAACCCGTGAGCAACCCGAACCAAACGGGGGAGCGCCTGCAGAAGGTGCTGGCCCGGGCGGGGATCGGCTCCCGGCGAGCCAGCGAGGAGCTGATCGCGCAGGGCCGGGTCAGCGTCAACGGCCAGCAGGTGCGCGAACAGGGCCGCCGAGTCGATATCCAGACCGACCGGATCGCCGTCGACGGCAGCGTGGTCATCACCCGCACCGATCTGGTGCACCTGGCGATGAACAAGCCCGAGGGCGTCCTGTCGGCGATGTCCGACGACCGCGGCCGCCCCACCGTCGGAGACTTGATCGCCGGACGCGGAGAAGCGGTCTTCCACGTCGGGCGTCTGGACATCGACACCGAGGGACTGCTTCTGCTGACTAACGATGGTCCACTGGGTCATCGGCTGGCCCACCCATCCTTCGAGGTGCCCAAGACCTATCTCGCTCAGGTGTCCGGGGTGATCTCGCGGGACCTCGGCCGCAAACTCAGGGCCGGGGTCGAACTCGACGACGGCATGGCACGGGTCGACTCGTACAAGCTCGTCGACGTGGCCGCCGGTCAGGCCCTGATCGAACTGGTGCTGCACGAAGGGCGTAATCGGCTGGTACGCCGACTGCTTGCCGCAACCGGTCACCCGGTCAACCGCCTGGTCCGTACCCAGATCGGGCCGGTACGGCTGGGCCGGACCAAACCCGGAGCGGTCCGCAAGCTCACGCCGTACGAAATCGCTGAGCTGATGAAACTCGTCGGGCTGTGACGGAGGCGTCACCGAGCAGGCAGCCGCGGATCCTTGCCATCGACGGACCCTCCGGGACCGGGAAGTCGTCGGTCGCGCGCGAGGTCGCCCGACGGCTGGGGGCTGGCTACCTCGACACCGGCGCGATGTACCGGGCGCTCACTCTCACAGTGCTGGCAGAAGGTCTTGATCCGGCCGACGCCGGGGCGGTATCACGCCGGGCCGAAACCATCACCATCGACATCGTCACCGATCCGGAGACCGACCGGGTCACGGCCGACGGACAGGACGTGACGGAACTGATCCGATCCCCCGAGGTCACGGCAGCGGTGAGCGCGGTCTCCGCGGTTCCGGCCGTACGCCGTCGGCTGGTGGAGGTGCAGCGGAGCCTCGCCCAAGGGGCGACCATGGTGGTCGAGGGTCGTGACATCGGAACGGTGGTCTTCCCCAGCGCTGCGCTCAAGATCTTCCTGACGGCCGCACCGGCTGCCAGGGCGGCCCGCCGGGCGGGCCAGCTCGGGGTGGTCGAGCCAACCGAGATGGCCGCGTTGACCGAGAGTCTGCGGGCCCGCGACGAGTTGGATTCGAGCCGGGCTGAGAGCCCCTTGCGTCCAGCCGCCGACGCCCTGGTGATCGACAGCACCGAGCTGAGCCGAGAGGACGTCGTCGAGGCGATCCTCGCCGCCGTGACGGCACAGCCGGACTGAGTGACCGGAGGTGGACTGGTGAGCGAGGACATGCCGGACATGGTGGATGTGGATGAACGGGCGCGCGGTCCGCTTCCCACGGTCGCCGTGGTCGGGCGGCCGAATGTCGGCAAGTCGACCTTGGTCAACCGGATCCTGGGCCGCCGAGCCGCGGTCGTACAGGACACCCCGGGTGTCACCCGGGACCGGGTCAGCTATGAGGCGCTGTGGTCGGGGCGGGAGTTCCTCGTCATCGACACCGGCGGGTGGGAGCCCAAGGCCAGCGGTCGAGCCCTGCGGATCGCCGAACAGGCCGAACGCGCCATGAAGACCTCCGATGTGGTGCTCCTGGTGGTGGACACCACCGTGGGCCCGACCGAGACCGACCTAGCCGCGGCCCGGGTCTTGCGGCGCAGCGATCGACCGGTCCTGCTGATCGCCAACAAGGTCGACGACGAGCGCACCGAACCTGCCGTGGGGGAGCTGTGGAACCTAGGCCTCGGCGAGCCGATCCCGGTCAGCGCGCTGCACGGCCGAGGCAGCGGCGACCTGCTGGACCTGATCCTCGATGCCCTACCGCAGGCCCCACGCGAACGTGCGGACGTCGTCGGTCCACGCCGAGTGGCTCTGGTCGGCCGCCCCAACGTCGGCAAGTCCAGTCTGCTCAACCGGCTCGTCGGCGAGGAACGAGCAGTCGTCGACCCGGTCGCCGGTACGACCGTCGATCCGGTCGACAGTCTGGTTGAGCTGGGTGGGCAGGAGTGGCGCTTCGTCGACACGGCGGGGCTGCGCCGA
>JALZDV010000196.1 GCA_030862345.1 Actinomycetota bacterium
GTCCGGGTCGGCGACGCCCCCGGTGGCGGTGCCCGCGTCGAGGTCCGCTGGCCCCGCTGCCCGCAGGGGAACGGAGACTAGCCCCAGTTTCGGCCTCGGGTCCTCCGCCGGTGGAGGGGTAGATCAGCACGGTCTCTTCGATGCCGGCGAAAGTGTTCGCGCATCGTGTACGGACAGGCGCAGACCCGAGGCTCAAAACTCCCTTGACGGCGCCCGGACGGGGGTACATCGTTCTTTTAGATCGTTCTTTTAGTTAACGTCGTACAGCGCCGGAGTTCCCATGATCACAACCACTGCCAGCCAGATGTCCCGTCTGGGCGGTGACCTCGACCGCCGACCAGCCCGTCGAGGTGTTCACCGCCGGTGCGGCCCCACGCGGCGCATGATCAGGTCGTCCGAAGAGCGGAGACGCCGGACCGGGGGACCGGGATGGCCGTGCCACCCGCATCGTGCGGCGGTGCCGACTCCGGCTGCGCCGCTGGACCTGTTCGAGATTTCCCGGACGAGTGAGAAGCCTAGTGGGCAGTATCAATGCTACCGGTGCACTGCTCTACCTCTGGCGAACAGGCGAGACCCAGCGAGACCCAGGGGCTTTCACACTGCAAGCCGTTAGGCCGTACAAGCCGATCATCGGGAGTGCGTGTCTGGAAGGCGTCATTGCGGAGGGTCGAAAATGATCATCGTGGCGTATCGGTCATAACCTACCGGCATGCACGAACTTGTCTGCTGCACAGGAATGTGGAGGCGAGGATGAGTGGCACCGCAGCGGCGTCAGCCTTGGCGTCCAGGAACTTGTCGCGGAGCGGGTTGAGCTGGCGCCCGATGCTCACGCGGTACGCGATCCTTCACCGGAGCGACACTAGCGTATCGAGAGCCCATCCGGCAGCCCGGCTGTGATCGCCGGCCTTTAGTTTTTCCGTCGTGGATGTATCTGGCTGACTGCGGAGCGCTCTTCTCACCGAAGGTAGAACCGTGGAGTGCCGGACTCGAGCACCGTTCGGAGGAAGTTGGCATGTCCCAGGTGACGTACGGCGGAAGAACAGCGAGGCGATCCAGCTCGAGGTCGACCCGGACCTGCAGCAGGACGCACGCAGCGCTGGTGTTGGAGGACGGGAGGGTCTTCCGGGGTGAGGCTTATGGCGCGGTGGGCAGTTCGCTGGGGGAGGTGGTGTTCTGCACTGCGATGACGGGGTATCAGGAGACGTTGACCGATCCGTCGTATCACGGGCAGATCGTGGTGCAGACCGCGCCGCAGATTGGCAACACCGGGTGGAACGACGAGGACGACGAGTCGGCCCGGATCCAGGTGGCCGGCTATGTGGTGCGCGATCCGGCGCGGGTGCCGTCGAACTGGCGGTCGCGGCGTGGGCTGGGCGAGGAATTGGCAGGGCAGGGTGTGGTGGGCGTGTCTGGTGTGGACACCCGGACGCTGACCCGACACATCCGGGAGTGGGGTGCGATGCGGGCGGGGGTGTTCTCGGGGGACCTGCTGTCCAATGTGGATGGCATGACCGCGCGGGTGCTGGCCAGCCCGCCGATGGCCGGGGCTGATCTGGCCGGCCATGTGGGCACGGTGGAGCCCTATGTCGTGCCAGCGGTGGGGGGCCGCCGGTTCCGGGTGGCAGCGCTGGACCTGGGCATCAAGTCGAACACTCTGCGGATGATGGCCGCGCGGGGCGTCGAGACGCATGTGCTGCCTGTGTCGTGCGCACTGGACGATGTGCTGGCAGTCGAGCCGGATGGGGTGTTCCTGTCCAACGGCCCTGGCGACCCGGCGGCGATGACCGGCGTGGTCGCGCTGACCAGGCAGGTCCTGGCCCGGCGGATCCCGTTGTTCGGGATTTGTTTCGGCAATCAGATCCTCGGCCTGGCGCTGGGGCGGGGCACGTACAAGATGCGCTACGGGCACCGGGGAATCAACATCCCGGTAGTGGACACGGCACACGGCCGGGTCGCGATCACCGCGCAGAACCACGGGTTCGCTGTGGAGGGCGAGGCCGGGGAGCGGTTCGACAGCCAGTTCGGCCCGGCGGTGGTGTCGCATCACTGCCCGAACGACGGAGCGGTGGAGGGCCTGAGGTGCCTGGAGGCCCCGGCGTTCTCCGTGCAGTACCACCCGGAGGCCGCAGCCGGGCCGCATGACGCGGCAGTGTTATTCGATGAGTTCGCCAGTCTGATGAGCGAGGCCCGCTGATGCCGGGGCGCGCGGATCTCCGGCATGTGATGGTGATCGGGTCGGGGCCGATCGTGATCGGGCAGGCCTGCGAGTTCGACTACTCGGGGACCCAGGCGTGCCGGGTGCTCCGGGCCGAGGGCTACCGGGTGATCCTCGTGAACTCGAACCCGGCGACGATCATGACCGACCCCGAGCTCGCGAAGCGGACGTATGTCGAGCCGCTCGAGCCGGTGACGCTCACGGCGATCCTCGAGCGCGAGCGGCCGGAC
>JALZDV010000200.1 GCA_030862345.1 Actinomycetota bacterium
TGTTGACCGGCCTTTCCCGGGCCGATCGCTGGCCGGAACTGCGACCTAGCAGTCTGACGGCGGTACTGGAGCGGGCCCGCGCGCTGGCGCAGATCGTGGTTCTGGACTGCGGGTTCTGCCTCGAACAGGACGAGGAGCTTTCCTACGACACCGCGGCACCCCGCCGCAACGGAGCAACCTTGGCCATCCTGGAAGCAGCAGATGTCGTGCTCTGCGTGAGCGGTGCCGATCCGGTCGCGCTGCAGCGGACGGTGCGTGCCCTTGGGGAACTTCGTGAGGCATTGCCCGGATGCACTCCGCGCGTTGTGGTCAATCGAACTCGGTCCGTGGTCGTACCAGGTGACGTCCGACGTGAAATCGCCGGTGCCCTCGACCGATTCGCCGGGATAGCCGACCCGATCTTCCTGCCCGACGACGGGCGGGCGACCGATGCAGCCCTGGCTGCCGGTCGCACACTGGCCGAGGTGGCCAGCGGCTCCCCGCTACGGGCTTCGTTGCGCGAGCTCGCGGGGTCCATGCTGGGTGTGCCCGCTGGAGACGTCCCGCGGCTGCGGCGCAGCAGCAGCCGAGGTGCGAGTTGATCTGACCCAGATCTGACACAGTGGGGGGATGGCTGACCGGCTTTCGGCGCTCGACACGTCGTTCCTGTATCTCGAGGAGCCGACCACCCCGATGCACGTGGGCGGACTGGCCATCTTCCAGATCCCGGAGGATGGATTCGACTCAAGCCGACTGGTTGAGCTTGTCGAAAAGCGGCTCGGACTGGTTCCGCGCTACCGGCAGGTAGTGCGATCCGTACCGGGCCATCTGGCCAATCCAGTGTGGGTGGACGACCCTGACTTCGACATCGATTTTCACGTCCGGCGCTCGGGCCTGCCCAAGCCGGGCTCGGACGCCCAGCTGCTCGACCTGGTCGGAAGGCTGATGTCCCGCCCGTTGGACCGGCACCGGCCGTTGTGGGAGCTCTACATCGTCGATGGCCTGTCCGAGGACCGGTTCGCAGTCATCAGCAAGACCCACCACGCGATGGTCGACGGCATCGGAGCCCTGGACATCGGCCAGGTGCTTCTGGATGTGACACCGTCACCCAGGCAGACCCCTGAAGAGCTCTGGGCCCCAGCCCCGGAACCCGGATCACTCCAGTTGGTGGGGAATGCGGTGGCCGAATACCTCTCCCGCCCCTCGACCGTGCTGGAATCCGTACGGGGCGGGATCGCCGACATCAAGCACACCGCAAACCGGGTGATCGACACTGTCGGTGGGCTTGCCGCGGCAGCCAGGCTGGCCGCCCAGCAGGCTCCGAACAGCCCCCTGAACGCGGTGATCGGCGCCCAGCGACGGTTCGGGATCGCCCGCACCTCGCTGGACGACTACAGGCACGTACGAAAGGCCCACGGCGGGACGGTCAACGACATCGTCCTGGCCACCGTGTCCGGCGCACTGCGGGAGTGGCTGCTCTACCGAGGTGAACCGGTGGTCGGCAGCACCTCGGTGCGCGCGATGGTGCCGGTATCTGTGCGCGCTGCCGAAAACAGCGATTCGCCGGGTAACGAGGTGTCCTCGTACTTCATCGACCTCCCGGTCGGGGAACCGAATCCAAAGTTGCGGCTGTCCCGCGTGAGCTATGCGATGCAGGCGCACAAGGACGCCGGCCAATCCATCGGGGCGACCGCGCTGGTGGCGCTGTCCGGCTTCGCGCCGCCCACCCTGCATGCCTTGGGCGCCCGGGCCGCAAGCTCGCTGTCCCGCCGGCTGTTCAACATTGTCGTGACCAACGTTCCAGGCCCGCAGTTCCCCCTCTACGGCGCTGGAGCGCGAATGCTCGAGGTGTTTCCCGTCGTGCCACTCGCCAAGGGGCAGGGCGTCTCGATCGGGCTGACCTCCTACAACGGCGGCGTCTATTACGGGCTCAACGCCGATCGCGACTCGATGTCCGATGTCGACGTGCTGGCCGATCTGATCGAGCAGTCCCTCGCCGAACTCTTGGACACCGTCCCCGGATGAGTCGTTCCGGGATTGTGCTCGGCGCCGGTGGGGTTCTGGGGTTCACCTGGACGGTGGCGGCCCTGCACGCCTGGGAGCAGGAAACCGGGCTGGATGCCCGGGACGCCGATGTCCGGGTGGGCACCTCGGCCGGCTCGATTCTGGCCGGACTGCTGGGACTGGGGGTGAGTACGGACACGATCCTGCGCCATCAGCTGGGCACCTCACGAGAGGACGACGACAACGTCGAATGGGACTACGACGAGGACGGCGGGGGATCCCGCCCACCGTTGCCAAAGCTGGGCTTGGGCTCACCGGGCCTGCTGCTCTCGGTGCTGAGACACCCCGGACGCATCCCGCCGATGGCGGCCATGAGCGGGATATTGCCCCGTGGCCAGGCCAGTCTGCACCCGCTCGAGCGGATGCTCGACCGGTTGGCCGAGGGCGTCCTCGACTGGCCGGAGCGAGACACCTGGATCGTCGCGATGGATTACGCCACCGGAAATCGCGAGGTCTTCGGCCGGCCGGGGTCGTCGCCGGCCAGGTTGAGTCAGGCAGTCCAGGCCTCATGTTCGATCCCCGGCTGGTACCACCCCGTCGCGATCGGCCGACGTTTGTATGTGGACGGTGGGGCGCTGTCGAGCACGAGTGTCGACCTGCTGGCCGGGGCGGGCCTGCGCGACGTCGTGGTGATCGCGCCGATGGCATCGCGTCACTACGACCGTCCTTGGTCGCCTCTGGCGAAGCTCGAACGGCGTTGGCGGCGCTTGACCACCAAACGGGTCCTTCGCGAGATAGCTACAGTGCAGGCCACCGACACCCGCGTCCAGTTGCTCTGTCCCGGACCCGCCGATCTGGCCGCCATGGGCGCTAACCTGATGGATCACAGCCGTCGCCGTGCGGTCCTTGAGACCGCGTTGCGCAGCGCGGGGGAGCAGATGACCGCGGCCAATGCGGAAACCGGCTGATGCGGATCTACGTTCCGTCGACGACCACCGAGCTGGCCACCCTGCGCGACACCGAGGCACTTCGCGGGCCGAAGCGGGCCACGGCGGTCACCGCCGAGCTGCGGGCCTGGTACGCCGACCCGGAGCTCGACGAACTGGAGTACTTGGCCCTGCTCGAGGCAGCCCGCCTCTCCCTTCGACTGGTGGACGCGGATCCCTCGGCCGCGCGCAGGCGGGTCGTCATCGCCGCGGAGGTGCCGGCCTCGGTGGTCGAGCCTGACCCTCGGACGGGGCGGGCTTCGGTGCGGTTGACGCGGATGCTCCAACTGGCCGACGTCGTGGCCCTGCACGTCGATGGCACCGATGCCGAGCCGGCGGTGACGGCAGCAGCGGCCGTGGTGATCGAGGCTGATCTCGGCAGCGAGAACGCTCAGAGCCTCGTCGACGACGCCGAGGCCCACGAACTCGGCTGGTATGCCACCCAGGAACTGGGTCCCCTGCTCGAACTCCTCTGACCCGTCCTCCATCCGCGGTTATGCGCATAACCGCGGAAAATCGGGCTCACAGGCCACGGTTGTGCGCATAACCGCGAAGGCTGGAAAGCTGAGGGGCATGGATGCACTTCCCACTCTGCCGGTAGCCGTCAACGAGCCGATCCTCGACTATGCGCCGGGCTCAGCCGAGCGGGCCGGCATCGAGGCCGCGCTCAAGGATTTGGGTACCCAGACGACCGAGCTGACGATGACCATCGACGGCAAGCAACGGATGGCCGGCGGGGAGTCGATCGACGTCGTCAGCCCACAGCGCCATCAGCACGTCCTGGGCCGTACGGCGAACGCCGTCGCAGACGACGTGGCCCACGCCGTGGACGCAGCCCTCGCCGCTGGTCCGCAGTGGCGTGATCTGGCCTTCCCGGAACGGGCCGCGGTCTTCCTTCGGGCCGCAGACTTGCTGGCCGGTCCGTGGCGTCCGAAGCTGAACGCAGCAACCATGCTCGGCCAGAGCAAGACCGTCATCCAGGCTGAGATCGACGCCGCCTGCGAACTGATCGACTTTCTGCGCTTCAACGTCAGTTTTGGCCAGCAGATCCTGAGCGAGCAGCCGCAGTCGGCCAAGGGAGTCTGGAACCGTTCGGACTACCGCCCGCTGGAGGGCTTCGTCCTGGCGATCACGCCATTCAACTTCACGGCGATCGCCGGCAACCTGCCCACCGCACCAGCGCTGATGGGCAACACCGTCGTATGGAAACCGTCTCCGACCCAGCAACTCTCGGCGCACTGGACGATGCGCCTGCTCGAGGTTGCGGGGCTGCCGCCTGGTGTGATCAATCTGGTGACCGGCGACGGATCGGCGGTCAGTGAGGTGGCAGTGCCGCACCGGGACCTTGCCGGGATCCACTTCACCGGAAGCACGGCGACCTTCCAGCACCTCTGGCGTGCCGTGGGCAACCGGATCGACCGGTACCGCTCCTACCCACGGCTGGTGGGTGAGACCGGCGGAAAGGACTTCGTCATCGCCCACCCCGGCGCCGATTCCGCCGCGCTGGTCACGGCGATGGTTCGAGGGGCTTTCGAGTACCAAGGACAGAAGTGCTCTGCCGCCTCCCGGGCCTACATTCCCCGCTCGCTGTGGGACGGTGGTGTACGCGACGAACTCGCCACCACAACCGAGTCACTGTCCTTTGGTGATCCGGCCGACTTCGCCAACTTCGGTGGAGCGGTCATCGACCGGCGTTCCTATGACCGACTCGCCGACGTTCTGAGCCGGGCTGCGAACGACCCAGTGCTGTCGGTTCTCACCGGTGGGAACGCGGATGACTCCGAGGGGTTCTTCGTCCGGCCGACTGTGGTGACCAGCGAGGACCCCACGCACGATGTCTTCAGCACCGAATACTTCGGCCCTATCTTGGCCGTTCACGTCTTCGACGACTCCGATTACGACGCTGTCGTGGACCAGGCGGGTGATCTCGGGGCGTACGCACTGACCGGATCCATCTTCGCCACTGATCGCATGGTGATCGACGATGCTCTGCACCGGTTGCGCTTCGCAGCAGGCAACATCTACGTCAACGACAAGCCCACCGGTGCCGTCGTGGGCCAGCAGCCGTTCGGTGGGGCCAGATCCAGTGGTACCAACGACAAGGCCGGCTCGCCGCTGAACCTGCTCCGCTGGGTGTCGCCGCGCACCGTGAAAGAGACCTTCGTCCCGGCTACCGATCATCGCTATCCGCACATGGGGTGAACTCAGTAGCGGATCGCGTCGATGACCCTGCGCGTACCGCGATGATGGGCTGGATGATGCCGGCCAGGGCGCCGACGACCGTAGCGGCCAGCACGCCAGCGCGCTGACGGGGTGAACCTACGACCCGGCAGGAGCTAGATCATCAGACCTGGGGATGACCTCCGGAGAGGAACGAGATGGTTGAAGTCCCTCCCATGGCACCAGGACGAGGATCGCCACGACGTGCGGAAGGAAGATGATCCGTACGCCGGCGAAGACCATCAGGTGGAAGCCCAGTAGTAAGATCACCAACGCGATCCGTGCGCGGTCCCGACGCACCAGCAACATCAGTGGCGATAGCAACTCGAAGCCCAGCATCACGTACTGGGACACGTGCAACAGGCCAGGTACGTCCAGAGTCCACATCGACAGGTCGGTGCCCCGGCGCAGCACGGCGCGGGTGAGGGTCGAGCCGTTCACCCAGTCCCAGCCACCGAAACGGATCTTGGCCCAGGCGGCGAGGAAGTACGTCAACATGACCGCGAGAAAGATCACCGCCACCGCGAAACCGGCTGCCTCCGACCGTCGTCGGTCGCGCCACCGCGCCACCCCGACGGTCGGCAGCACCGCCAGCGCGACGAGAAAGGCGTACCGGTCGTGGTCGACCTTGCCGTAGCTCATCGCGATGACCATCCACTCGAAATAGAGCAGGAATGTCGCCGTCCCCCAGATCCGTGGTGCCTTGCCCGTGGCAGCCAGCAGAGCGGAGCCAATCAGCAGCCACTTCACGGTGTCCACTACTGCGGTGGTCGGCGTCGGGAGTGACAGCCAATCGCCGATCAGCAGAGGTTGGTAGTACTCGGTAGGAACGCCGGCGTGCGCGGCCACCCACCGGGTCGTGACGAAGACGTCGACCGGGATGAACAGGTAGACGATCAGCCGGAACACAGCCATCCGGGCGAGCGGCACTGGTGCGAACAACCATTCCGGAAGCCGGCCGATCCGGCTCACGTGCCGCCGCCCTGCGCTTCGGCGGGAATCGGATAGGTCACCAGAATGTCGTCGGCGTACGCACCGGTGCGCACTCCATCGTCCAATTCGTAGCGGCGCACGATGATCGCGACGGCGCGCAGCGATTCCGCCTCGGGATGATTGTCCGCATATGTCGACGCCAGCAGTCCGAGCAGTTCCGGGTTGTCCACCAGGCGAGGGACCTGGCCCTCGAACTCGGCACGGCGAAGCCCGACCTCGCCGCCGGACAGGCGAACCTCCGCACCGTCGGCGGTCAGCCCGACGACCCGGGTCGAGGACACCGGCGCATCCGGGTCGGCCCTGGTGGCATACATCCGAGGCGGACCGAACGGAAACGCTTCGTCGTCGCTGACGACCGTACCGATCAGGGTCAGGGCGAGGATCACTGCAGCCACGATCAGCCGGATCAGCCGTCCGCCGACCGGCAGGCGCACGACGTCCTCGATGGCCGCCGGCTCGGTCGTGTCGCGGTCGGTCACGGCCACCATCGTAGGATCGCGACGCGACAAGTCTGAGAGGACGGGAGTGTATGCAGTTCGGCCGCTACTACGAGGAGTTCGAGGTAGGCGCGATCTACAAACACTGGCCGGGCAAGACCGTCACCGAGTACGACGATCACCTGTTCTGCCTGATCACGATGAATCACCATCCGCTGCACCTCGACCAGCACTACGCCGAGGCCGGCAGCGAGTTCGGTAAGAACGTCGTGGTCGGCAACCTCATCTATTCTCTGCTGCTGGGCATGAGCGTCCCTGACGTATCGGGCAAGGCGATCGCGAACCTCGAGGTCGAGTCGCTCCGACACATCGCACCGACCTTCCACGGCGACACGATCTACGGCCAGACCACCGTCCTGGACAAGATCGAGTCCAGATCCAAACACGATCGCGGTGTCGTATCTGTCGAGACCATCGGCTACAAGCAGGACGGCACAGTCGTGTGCACGTTTCGCCGAAGGGTCATGGTGCCCAAGCGCAGCTATGGCGATTCCTCCGTGGGGGAGCAACCGGGCCGGCCGGAGCCCAAGCAGGGAAGATAACGGGTTGGCGAGTGCGGGTAGCATGATCGTCACCGATGTGGGAGGTCGGCCCCATGGCCACCAAGACCGTTCTCGTTGACTTGTCGGACATTCACCGGGCCGTCGCAGCCCTCGAAGTCGATGCCGGGCGCGGAGCCATCTCGGTTGCCGAGGCGCGTCAGCGGATCAGTGACTGCAAGCGCGCAGTGACCCCGCGCGAACTATGGAAGGCCAGCGGCGGACGCGCCGGGGCCCGCAAGCGCAGTGACTGGCAGGACATCCGCAAGACGATCTTCGGGGCGACCTTCCTGCTCGTGCTCGCCGCGCTCGGCGTCTGGATCGTGACGATCTTCACCGGGAAGGCGGTCGGCAGTGGCGAGGAGGACTACATCCGCGAGCCGACGACGTCTGTAGCGGTGCCGGGCGACGAGGTGCCAATCGATGAGCCAGCCGGCTGAGTCGGACGTCGCGCGCGGCGCGCCTGTCTATCGGATGAGAAGCGATCGGTCATGATCGGGCGGAACCAGGTGCCCTTGGGGTGCGCTGTGCTCGGAGGAGGAGACCCAGGTGAACGTCAAGAAACTCGTCGCCTGGTTGCTCATCGCCTTCATCATCTTCTTCATCGTGACCCAACCCGAGACGTCGGCCGACATGGTTCGTAGTGCTTTCCGAGGACTCAGCAACGCCGCGTCGGCCTTCGCCAACTTCATCACCTCGCTGGTCTAGTCCTCGGGGGAGGACCGGTGGCCGGCGACTGCGGCACGAGCGAGAGAGGACCATCGTGAGTCAGTCCTCTGTCAGCAAGGGGACCAGCCGCTATCTGCTTCCCGACGAAAACCTGGCGATCGAGACCCGCCGACACTGGATGATCCTGATGCGCCCATTCCTGAAATCGATGGTGATCATCGCGGTGGCCCTATTCCTGTTGACCAGCGATCCGTACTCGATGACGCTGCGCAACATCGTGACGCTGGCGATCGTCGCCGTGCTGCTGTACCTGGGCTACCAGGTGACCCAGTGGTGGCTGGACCATTTCATCGTGACCAACCGCCGGGTGTTGCTGGTCAGTGGTGTGCTCACCAAACGCACCGCGATCATGCCGCTGCTGAAGGTGACCGACATGACCTATAAGCAGACCCCGCTGGCTAGAATGCTGCGGTACGGAACGTTCGTCTTCGAGTCCGCCGGTCAAGACCAGGCCCTGTCCCGGGTCGACTACCTGCCGGGCGGTCCGCGCCAGTTATACATCCAGATCTCCGCCCTGCTGTTCGCCAACTACGGCGGCCCCACGATGCCGGCGCCGGTGCCCACAGCCGATGCGCGGCCCTACCCCGAGCAGCAGACGGTGGACATACGATCCGGGCGAGATGTGGGTGGTGTGCGCCACCCTCGGATCCATCAGACGACCCCGATCCCGCGGTCCGATGACCCCTATGCCCCCGGTCGCGAAGGCGATGACTGAACCGTTCGTGAGCCTGATCTCGGGGGAGCGGCCGCACATCGATCTGCACGTCCATTCGACCGCATCCGACGGCACCTTGCAGCCGTCGGGAGTTGTGAGCGCAGCCGCCGAGGCTGGGCTGGACATCATGGCGCTCACCGATCACGACACTTTGGCCGGCTGGGACGAGGCCTTCGGCGCCTGCCCTACCGGAATGACCGTCGTGCCAGGCCTCGAGTTGTCCTGCGTGTACACCGCCCCCGGGCAGCACCCAACCAGTGTGCATCTGCTCGGCTACCTCGTCGATCCTGAGCATCCCGGTCTGGCCGCCGAGTTGCGCCGCCTCCAGAGCGAACGCAGTCGGCGGGGCGAGAAGATGGTCGACAACTTGGTAGCCGCCGGGTACCCGATCACCTGGGCGCGGGTCCGGGAGTTCGCCGATGGAGGTTCGGTCGGCCGGCCGCACGTGGGACGCGCCCTGGTCGAGGCCGGAGTGGTGGCGTCCGTGGACGAGGCATTCGTCGAACTCCTGTCCGCCGCCGGGCCCTTCTACGTACGCAAGGCGGACCTCGACGCAGTGTCCGGGGTCCGGCTGATCACCGCAGCCGGTGGGGTGGCGGTCCTCGCTCATCCCGCAGCCGGGCGGCGCGGTCGGGTGGTCGACGAGGCTGCCATTGCGGTCCTCGCTGCGGCGGGGCTCGCCGGCATCGAGGTCGACCACCCCGATCATCTGCCGGTCGAGGGCGCGCGGCTGCGGGTGCTGGCGGCCGCCCTCGGGTTGGTTCCAACCGGCTCGAGTGACTTCCACGGATCGAACAAGGTCAACCGTCTGGGCGAGCACCTGACGCATCCCGAGGCCTACCAGGAACTCATCGCTCGGGCCTGGGGAAGCCGCCCGTACGTGGGGTGAAAGCGGACTACCGTGAATGGGGTGGACACGATCCTGCTGGTGGCGATCTGCGCGGGAGCCGTCCTCCTCGCGATCCTTTACCTCGGGAACCAGCGTCGCGGCCGCGGCCAAGCGCTGCAGGGACGCAAGGCCGCGGCGATGTCGCTCTACAACCGACTCGGGTCGGACGTGGCAACGATAGATGCCAGCAACGACCCATTCGCCCGGCAGGCGCTGGCCGACGCCGCCGAGCGGTACAACAGCGCCGGCTCGCTGTTCGCCGAGGCAGACACCGAAGGTGAGGTCGCTGCGGCGCGCCGCACCGTAATCGAGGGGCTTCTGGCCACCCGGACCGCCCGGGAAAGGCTGGGACTGCCGCTGGGGCCGGATCTCCCGCCACTGGACTACGCGTACGGCCAACCGCAGCTGACCGCGCCGAAGGAGATCTCGGTCGCCGGCATGTTGGTCAAGGGATTTCCGGAGTACCGGCCGGGGGCGCGGTACCGGTACGGCGGCGGCGGAGGCATCCCGGGTGGCTGGTACCCCACCCCGTTCTGGGAGGGTGACGGGTCCTCGGGGCCAACGCCGTCGGGGACCACGCCACGGTGATCGACGGTCAACTGATCGTTTGCGGGCACTCCGGCGCCGCTGTTCGCGGCCACTCCGAGCAAACTGGCGTCCTTCGATGATTGTCCACGCCGGTTCCGGATGACCTATTTGACCGCCCGGCCTGCCCAACGGGGCGCCGTGGGCGCACAACGGCACGGCCTCGGTGTGGGTCGGCATGGTCGTCGTGGACTACGAGACCGGCCGAGCCGGGGCTCAGCGACGCCGCCGCCCGCGGCCGGCATGGATTCCGACGAGGCGTTCCGGCACGTACGGTCGTCGATCCTGGCCAGCATCCCGCGTCCCGACATCGAGCCGGGATAGCTCGGACGGTTGTCAGGGCTCGGTGCCGTCGAGTAGATCGGTCACCCGCCCCAGATGACGCGCGGCCCGTACGTCCCCGTCGGGTTGGATCGCACGGGCTGCCCGGAGAACCTTCGCCAGACGTTTGTGCACCCGATAGGCCAGCAGCAGACAAGGATCCATCGGGCCGGTCTGCGCCTCGTACCCAGCCAGGAACGCGCCATTGATGTCCTCGCGCAGGGCTAGCGGGATCCGCTCGAAGTCGACCTCCGCCTGGAACGTCGTGACGTCCAGCTCCGGATCGCCGAAAGAGAACCGATCGAAGTCGATCAATCCCAGACGGCCGTCGTCGTCCAACCATTGCTCTGGATGGGGAGCCCCGTGGATGGGGGATGGCCGGGGCGTGGC
>JALZDV010000371.1 GCA_030862345.1 Actinomycetota bacterium
GGCCGAGGGTGTGCATGCGCAACAGCGGGGTCAGCCCCGCGGTGTCGCCGAAGTCGTAGGCGAGCCGGCCCCTGGTCATGGTCGGGCACGCCGCGGGCTCCGCCGCGATGACCCGGATGTCGCGGCCGCCGCGCAGCCGTTCACCGATGAACGGGAAGGTGAGGCCACCGAGGTTGCTGCCGCCGCCCGCGCAGCCGATCACCACGTCCGGGTAGTCCTCGGCAAGGGCCATCTGCTTGAGGGCCTCCTGACCGATCACGGTCTGGTGCAGCAGCACGTGGTTGAGCACGCTGCCGCCCGCATAGTTCGTCTCCGGGTCGTTCATCGCCACCTCGAGCGCCTCGGAGGTGGCGATGCCCAGGCTGCCGGAGCAGCCCGGGTCCTCGGCAAGGATCGCCCGCCCGGCCGCTGTCTCGGTGCTCGGGCTCGCGACGCAGCGCGCACCGTAGGTCTCCATCAGCAGCTTGCGGTAGGGCTTCTGGTGAATGCTGACCTTGACCATGTAGACCTGAATCTGCAGGTCGAACAGCGCGCCGGCCAGGGACAGCGACGAGCCCCACTGCCCGGCGCCGGTCTCGGTCGCCAGTCGCTTGATGCCCGCCTCCTTGTTGTAGAAGGCCTGCGCGATCGCGGTGTTCGGCTTGTGGCTGCCGGCCGGGCTGACGCCCTCGTACTTGTAGTACATCCGCGCCGGGGTGTCGAGGGCGCGCTCGAGCCGGCGGGCGCGGAACAGCGGCGACGGGCGCCACTGAGCGTAGATCTGCCGGACCGGTTCGGGGATCTCGATCTCACGCTCTCGGCTGAGCTCCTGTCGCGCGACTTCCGCGGGCATGATCGGCAGGAGGTCGTCGATGACGATCTCCTGGCCAGTGCCCGGGTGCCGCAGCGGGTCGAGGTTCGGCAGGTCCGCGGCCAGGTTGTACCAGGTGCGCGCGAGGTCGTTCTCGCCGAGCACGTACTTGATCTGGCTGATCATCTTCTGCTCCGTGTCGTGTGCGGTGGGGGTCGTACGGCCTAGCGATTGCTCGACTCGACCTGCGCATCGGTGACGAGCGACCCGTCGGCGAAGTGCTCGGCGTCGGTGAAGACCCGTGGGTGCGCAGCCCGCATGCCGTTGATCACCAAGTCGTAGGGCAGATCGTCGAACTCGCCATGGTGGTGCAGGAACTCCATGTGCTGCCCGCCGTCGGAGTTGAAGGGGTGACGCAAGCTGTCCCTGGTCCCGTCGAAATCCAGTGGGGCGATTCCGTACAGCCGGCACAGCGTCTTGTTGAACACCGGGGTGGCCTTGACCCACTCCCGTCCGATGTGGACCGACGTGAAGCAGTGGAAGCGGAACACGTCGCCCCCGACGAGCTCGCGCAGTCGCTGTGAGGACAGGTGGTTGCGCACGTCGGCCAGCACGAGCCTGCTCGGCACGCCCATCGCGCGCAGGCAGGCGGCATAGAGCACCGACTTGTGGATGCACATTCCCGACCCGGCGCGCCGGACCTGGCTGGCGCGCAGCCCGGTCCTGGACAGGTCGGCCCCGTACACGTCGTAGCGGATCCGGTCTCGTACCGCGTAGTAGAGCGCGACCGCGCTCTCGATCGGGCTGAGGTCCGTGCCCGGCAGCGTCTCCTCGACGAGGTCTCGCACCTCGTCGGACTCGTAGTCGAGGAACTCGGTCGGCTGGAGATCAGCCGCGGTGATGGTCATGTGAGTCAGCTCCAGTTGGTCAGAGTCCCAGTTGGTCAGAGTCCCAGCATCGACGCGATGCGGTTGCGTTGAATCTCCGACGTCCCGGAGTAGATGGTCCCGGCGACGGCATTGCGCAGGTCCTTCTCCAGGCCGTACTCGGCCATGTACCCGTTGCCACCGAAGATCTGCACCGCGGCCATCGCGGACGCCAGGTTGTTCTCGCTGGCCACCAGCTTGGTGATGGCCATGTCTGTGGTGACGTTCTCTCCCGCCATCACCTTGAGCGCCGTCTGGTACAGCCACATCGACGCGGTCTCCACCCCGATCTTCATTTCGGCGATCTTGTGTGAGACGCCCTGGAACGAACCGATTGGTGCGCCGAACTGCGTGCGCTGACGCGCGTAGTCGACACACCGCTCCAAGCGGTGCCGCATCTCGCCGAGATTGATGACGAAGGAGCAGAGGATCTCCCACTTCATCACGAAGTCGAGCACCAGGAAGCCACCACCCGCCCTGCCGACCACGTTGGCCGCCGGTACCCGGCACTCGTCGAAGTACAGCTCGGTCAGCGGGGAGGTCTTGAGCCCCATCTTGGGGATCGGGTTGCCGATGTCGAAGCCGGGAGTGCCGCGTTCGACGAGGAACGGCGTGATCCCCAGTGGACCGCCGTCGGGATGGGTGCGGGCATAGACCACGAACAGGTCGGCCACCGGCCCGTTGCTGACGAAGGTCTTGCTACCGGTGAGTACGTAGTGGTCACCGTCGCGGACCGCCCTCGTGCGCATCGCGAGCGCGTCCGAACCGCCGTCGGGTTCGGTGATGGCGTGTGCCCCGATCCGGTCCCCGTCACAGATTGCCGGGAGGTAGCGCTGCTTGAGCGCGGCGGATCCGAACCGCTGCACCGGGATCCCGGTGCTGACCATGTGGGTCGACACCGAGAAGTTCAGTCCACCGTCGCGACAGCCGTGGCCGAGGCCCTCGAGCAGGTACATCGTGGTGAGCAGATCCTGGCCGAGGCCGCCCCACTGCTCGTCGAACGGCAGCCGCAGGATGCCGCACTCCTGGATCAGTTTCCACTTCTCCCGGGGAAAACCGCCTTGGGCGTCCTGTTCGACGTGGCCGGCACTCAGGACGTCGAACCACTCGGCCAGCCCGGTGCGCAGCGCCTGCTGATCAGAGTTCCAACTGATCATTTTCTGCTCCCAGTGTGGATTCGGCCTCGGCCACGGCTGTTGCCGCTCGCCAGGTCAGTAGTGCGAGAACTCGGCGGAGTCGAGGCTGTGGCGCTCGTCACCGCGCAGCGCTGGCGAGAAGACGCAGACCAACCGCAGGTCCTGATCCTCGGCAGCGATCAGGAAGTGCGCGTCGTGGCGGTCCAGGGCGTACAGAGTGCCCGGCTCGATTGGGTGCCGGTTCCCGTCGACGTCTACGACCTCGCCCTTGCCCTTGATGCAGTAGCAGGCCTCGAGATGATTGCGATACTCCAGGCGCGACTTCGTGCCGGCGAGGACGATCGTGTCGGTCACCGTGTATCCCATGCCGTCCGAGCCGAGCAGGAATCGCCTGCTCACGCCGTTGCCCCAGTCGACGCATAGCACCTCGTCGATCTTTCGAATGATCACGTCTTCCCTCCCTCGCGATTCGATCCGGTCCTGCTCGAATGCTTGCGGTGTGCGAAACAGGACATGCTCATCGCCGTCCTGCCGGTGCGCCCGCCCGCAGGTCACGGACGAAGCTGGCCAGCTCACTGACCGGATCGCTGTTCTCGGTCATGGCACGTTCGACACATTCAACGGCGGCACTGCCGATCACCGCAGCGTCTGCGCCGATTCCGGCGAGCGCCTGCAGATCTGCGCGGGACCGCACGCCGAAGCCGACCGCGATCGGCGCCGACGTGTGCGCTCGCAGGTCCTGGATCGTCGTGCCGAGGGCATCAAACCCGCCCTGCGGCCGAGACCCAGTCCTGCCGTAGTGGGCCACCAGGTACAGGTAGGCGGACGCGTGCGTGGCCGACTCCCGCCGCACCTCGTCGGCGGAGCTGGGGTAGCAGGTGGTTACCACCGGCATGGCCCGATTGGCGGCGGCGGCGTAGTACCGCGCCCGCAGGCTCGGCGGCAGGCCGTGCAGCAGCACGCCGTCGGCCGTCGAGTCGCTGACCCTCGCGACGAACTCGCCGATCTCGCCAGGCCTGACCGTGTGGCCCCAGTCGGCGAGCAGGGCGATCCGGAGCTGCCGGAGCCCACCACGGACATCCCCGAGGAACTCGAGCACCTCGGGCAGCCCGACGCCGATGTCGAGTGCCCGCGCCGCCGATCGGCGGACCACCGGCCCGTCGGTGAACGAGTTGGGGAACGGAACCGCCAGTTCCAGGCATTCCACGTCGAGCTCGTCGAGCGCGTGAACCACGTCGCGCAGCACCGCCAGCGGCGGGTCGCCTGCGTTGAGGAACAGCGCCAACCCCGGGTCGCCCGCCTGGCGGTCGGCGAAGAACCCCTGGCGGTCGGCGAAGAACTGTTGTGCTGCCTGCGTTCGGCCGGCGTCACCCATGCGCACTCACCTCGGCCGGTGTCCGCTCGCGCATCCGTGCGACGAGCTCCGCCGCAGCACCCTCCTGCATGGCCGTGCGGGCATTGCGGACGCCGACAGCGAGGGTGGGCATCGTGCCGGCGACCACCGCTAGTGCGGCCGCATTGAGGCACACCGTGGCCACGGCGGGATGCGGAGCGCGACCGGCGACCAGCGCCTGGAAGTGGGGGATCACCTGGTCGTCCTGGGGCGCGCCGCGCAGGTCGGACAGCTCC
>JALZDV010000257.1 GCA_030862345.1 Actinomycetota bacterium
TCCAAGCCCTGGTACGAGCGGGGGTACGGCGGGGTGTCCATCCCGATGCTCGGCCGGTCAGACTCGCTCAACGTCTCGGTCTCGGCCTCGGTGCTGCTCTATCAGGCTCGCGCGGCCAAGGAAGCGGCGGCGCGACGCTGAGAACACAGGAGTTGCCCTGGTGCCCCTGGAAGGATTCGAACCTTCGCTTCTACCTCCGGAGGGTAGCGCTCTATCCCCTGAGCTACAGGGGCCTGCCAACTACCCGACACGAGGGAGTTGCGGCGGCTCGCCAGGCTACACCGAGACAGTGCGGGTGACTGCAGGCGGACGCGGACGCGTCGGCATCGGGTGACGGGCAACCGCCGAAGCGCAGGCCTCGGTGATCTCCGCGATGGAGTATTCGGCCAGCAGAGCCAGCGCGCGCCGGTCGGTCGATATCCGCGCAGGTAGCTCCGGCAGGCTGTGCACTTCCACCACCAGGCCGCGCGTGGCGATGACCCGCCGAAGCGAGCGGATCAGCGAGTCATCTCCCACGAAGGCAGCCGTCGACGTCGGCCGGCCCTCGGTGCGGTACCGGATGGCTACCGGCCGTACGACGGCTCCGGCGTCGATCGCTGCCTGGAACATGGCTGGCCGGAACCGCCCGATGGCCGCACCGCACCAGGCCGTCCCTTCCGGAGTGACCAGGACGCCGGTACCGGATAGCAGCAGCTCGCTGACGCGCGCCACTTCCATTGGCAGTGACCGCAAGCTGTCCCGATCGATGAAGACCGTGCCCAGCGCGCGAGCGAACCGGCCGATCACTGGCCAATGCTCGACCTCCCGCTTGGCCACCGTGGGCAACGGGAAGGTCGCGAGTAGGGCGAGATGGTCGATCCAGGAGATGTGGTTGGCCACGTGCAGAACTCCCACTGGCCCTCGGTCCGCGCAGACCAAGCCCCGGACGTCGAGTCGGATCCCCAAGGCGGCGATGAGCAAGCAGGACCAGCGCCTAGCGATTCGCTGCCGGTTTCCCGGCGAAAAGAATCGTGCCCTGGTGAACACCATGGATCCGCGGATCAGGATCCCGGAACAGCACACCGCTCGGGCCGCCATGGTCGCTACAGACACCCTCGGCCGGGAACGGTCGACTGCGCAGCTCGGCCGGCATGGGGAGGTCGGCTTCCAGACCGTCATCATGGCCGTCGGAGAAAGTGCTGCAGATGCCGGTCGGTCAGCCGACGCGGATCGAGCTGGCGCAGCCGCTGCGCCTGGGATGCGCTCGACGCGGTGGCTGACTGGTCAGAGTGCGCCGGGACGGACAACACGACCTCCTCGTACGGTATGCGTACGAGCAGCACGGTAGGAATCTGGAACGACGAGACGGTTAAGGACACCTGCCGTGAACACGGCGATCGCGTGTCGAGACTGCGTTGCTGCGGCTAAGGAACGGGGAGCGGGGTCCCGCCACGGGCGATGAGCATGTCGGTCAACGTGTCAATCTCGGCGGACTGGGATTCAGCGATCGATCGAGCCAATGCCCGTACCGCGGCAACCTCGGCATTGCCGGCGGCATAGTCGGCCATCGGCGCCCCGCCCTGATGGTGTCGGATCATGAGTTGCAGGAACAGCACATCGAACTCAGACCCCTGCGCGGTACGGAGTTCGGCCAATTCCTCCGCGCTGGCCATCCCGGGCATCCCACCGTCACTGGCGCTGCTCATGTGCATTCCGGCGTGGCCGCCCATCCAGCTCATCACCTCACCCGTGGACTGGGACAGCCCCCACACAGAGAGCCAGCCCTGCATCTGGCCGACCTGGTTCAGCTGGCTGGTCTCGATGTCATACCCGATCAGGGCCAGTTCCGGATCGGTGGTGCGATCACGGGCCAGGCCGGCCATCAGGACGGCCTGGCGGTGATGGATGGTCATGTCCCTGGCGAAACCGGCATCGACGGAATCCGCGCTCGGGTCGTTGTTTCCGCCCACTCCCAGAATCACCGCCCCCGCGCCGCCGATGGCGATCAGTGACACCGTGACCAGGGCGCCGAGGGCGACTCGCCACCCCCGCTCGGTCACAGGTTCGGTTCCATCTGGCAGGTCATGGAGTCGGAACGGGCGGCACGGCCGCTGGATCTCCGGTTGAACGGGACGGATCGCCGTCGACCAACGGGGCGTTCAGGAACGTGGGACTTGTGCAACTGGCACCGAACTCAGGTGTCGTCTCCTGGTTTTGCCGCAGCACCTGGATGAAGTCGTTGATCCGCGGATCGTCAACCGCGTCCACAAACAACTGGTGGTTCCAGGACTGCAGGCTGACGAGGGAGGACAACCCGTCGTAGGGCGACATGAAGATGTAGGCCTGACCCGAGACGTACTCGCTCAGCACGGCCAGATCGGCATCGCTGATGTCGTCCGGGTTGTAGGTGATCCAGACCGCGCCGTGCTCGAGGGAGTGCACTGCGTTCTCCGGGCGAATCTGCACCTCATAGATCGCCCCATCACAGTCCGCCCACTCCGAGTCGTGCAAGCCGCCGATCGGCGGTGACTCCGGATAGGTCTGGTCGGTTGCGACGTGTGCCTCACTGACGTACTCCGCGGTCGTGATTCCCTCGATGTCCTCGGGTGAGTCAGGGATCGATGTGGTGTTCGCCTGATACACCGCGTAGCCGATCGCGCCGGCCGCGAAGATCAGCACCGCCACAGTCGCGATGATCATTCCCCATGGCCTGGACGGGCCCACCCGGACGGCGGGTGCCGATCGACCACCTCTGTTGCCGCGCCCACGCGAGGGCGACGTCGACTTCTTCGAAGAATTGCCAGGGCGCGCCCCGTCGCCAAAGCGGCTGCCGGCGGATCCAGATGCGGATCCGGCTTTCGACGCGGACACTTTCTTGACCGTGGCCGCCCCGGGTGACGATTTCTTGGCAGCCGCTTTTGCTGGCATCGACTTCTCGGCCACTGTCTTGGTCGTTGCTGATCTCCTGGCCGTTGCCTTGCTCGGGCCAGCCTTGCTCGGGCCAGCCTTGGCGCCGGTGGCCTTGGCCTGTGACTCGCCAGCCGGCGGGGCCGAGTCCGAGCCGTCGTCCACCGCTTCCGTCAGGTCCTCCGCGTGCCCAGCGGTACGGGATCTTGGCCGCGTACTGCCGCTCTTCCCTCCCTGATCGCGCGGAGAACTTGCGCGGGTGGGCGCGCTCTTGCGCGACCGTGAGTTGGCCATTCGGCTGCTGCCTCGGGAGTTAGGGGCGAGTGGTGGGTACGGGCGGGCTGGAGGTTCGACCGAACCCGTCGGGTCCGAGTGTAGGAGGTCAGCCTGCGCGGTCCCCGTACACGCTCGGCACCGTCGTGCACGCGCGGCGATGGCGCTGGGTCGGCTCTTCTACGATCGCCGGGTGACACCGGAGGATCTCGCAGCGGCCATTGCCCAGGCCGTGGACCAGGCGCTCGCCTCGGGCGAGTTGTCGGTCGGGCTGCCCGGCGAGGTCGTCGTCGAGCGCCCGAAGAGCCGTGACCACGGCGACTACGCGACGAATACGGCAATGCGGCTGGCCAAGCCCAATGCCC
>JALZDV010000264.1 GCA_030862345.1 Actinomycetota bacterium
CCGCCGCCGGTTCCGTAGCAGCAGACCGACCCGACCTGTGTAACCGGCGCAGACTTTCTGCGCTGACGGTGAACGGTGCAACTCGGGCGACCGTAGGTATTGATGTCAGCGCCCAGCGCGTCATCAATCCAGGAGGCATCATGCTCGGAAAACTCGCAAAGACTGTCGCCATCATGGCCATGGCCGGCGGATCCATTGTGCTCAGCGCCGGCGGCGCTTCAGCGGCGCACTGCGTGTCCCCGGACGGAACCTCACCCGGCTTCTCCTACTTCGGAAACGACCACAACCAGGAGGCGGCGCACGGCAACGAGGGTCGCAACAACGGCGTCCACTCGCCCGGTGCCTCGAGCTGTGGTGACATCCCCGGCAGCGCGTCTGATCGGGCGCCTGGCCGCAACGGCTAGCACCCGCGTCCGAACGGCGCCCGCCCGAACCGGCCGGCGCCGTTCGGAGTAGCCGGCTCGGCGTCGAGCGGTCAACAGCCCAGCTATCTGAGGCTGACCGCCGGCCGGTCAGCCTGCTCTCTCGAGAATCGCCTGGGCGAGGCGCCGAGCCGCCCCAGCCGCGGAGGCCAACGACCATGCGGCGCCCTCTGCCATCTGCCGGCTCATGGCTGCGCCGCCGAGGGTATTCGCCAGTCTTAGCTCGAGGTTGTCCCGTAGGGGCTGTTCGGTCGACTCGAGGATGGCGCCGGCGGCGATCAACTGCGCGTCCGCCGCTCCCAACAACTGTGCCGCAGCGGTTGGGTCCCCGTGCTGAGCGAGCATCTCCGCGACTCCCAGCAAGCCGTAGGCAGCGCCTTCGACGTACCGGTTTGCCTCGCACAGATTGAGCGTCTCGACGTAGGCAGTTACCGACTCCGCGATCAGATCCAGGTGCAGGCAGGCCAGGCCAAGGTTGAGCAATGCGCCGGAAAGGTTGAGGTCGTTGCCGAGCTCGCGGTCTATCCGCACGCCCTCAACGGCGTACCGACGAGCCGTCTCGTGGTCGCCGCGGGCCAGCGCGACATCGGCCATGTTCACCCACGAGTTGGCAACGCCGGTCCGGTCGCCCGCCTGCAGGGAGAGCAGGCGGGCCTCGTCGTGTATCGCCAAGGCACGGTCGAGGTCGCCCCGATCGCGCAGGCCCACCGCCAGATTACGCATGGCCTTCGCCGTCAGGGCGGTGTCGCCGGCGTCCCGGGCCATATCGAGTGACTCCTCGTACAACGCGAGTGCGCCGTCGAGGTCGCCCTGCATCGCGGCGAAGACCCCGGCCCGGATCAGGGCAAGCGTACGAATGCGCGGCTCGACGGTCGAGTCTCGACGCAGGACAGCGCGCAGGTGCGCGAGGCCCTCCCGGCTGTGCCCACGAAACTCCCAGAAGTAGCCCAGCGCGACCGCAAGCCGCACCGCTAGCGTGGCGTCGGCCTCGGTCGCCCAGCGCAGCGCGGCCCGGAAGTTGTTGTGCTCTTCGTCCAGCCGGTCGAGCCAGACACCTGCGGTGTCACCGGCGCGCAGCACGGCGTCGCCCTCCTGGGCAAGGGTGAGACACCAGTCGGCGTGCCGCCGCCGGACGGGGGTATCGGCGCCGGAGGCGTCGAGCCGGGCAGCGGCGAACTCCCGTATCGTCTCTAACATGGAGTAGCGACCGCGCGAGTGCCGCAGCAGGCTGCTGGCGACCAAGTGGTCGAGCTCGCCGGTCGAGGCACCGGTCACGGCGGTCGCGGTAGCGGCGTCGGCCCCGCCAGCGAACACCGCCATGGATGCAAAGACCGCCTGCCCGCGGGAGTCGAGCAGGTCGTGGCTCCACGCGATCGCTCCCATCATCGTGCGCTGGCGTTCCTGTCGATCTCGCGGTCCGTCGGCGGCGAGTTGCAACCGCGGCAGCGAGCCGAGCATGTCCGCCAGGGTCAACTCCCGGGCACGGGCGGCTGCCAGCTCCACCGCGAGTGGCAGACCGTCCAAACGGGCGCACACCTCGCGGATCATTGGGTTCGGGCCGGGGGATGGGCGGCCAGTCGCCGCGGCCCGCTCACGGAACAACGGGACCGCTTCCTCGTCCAGATCCATGGGTCCGAGCGGATACTCGTGCTCGCCGTACAGCCGCAGCCGCAGGCGGCTGGTGACCAGCAGCGTGGCGCCTCGAGCCGTCGAGACCAGGCGCGCCAAGAAGTCCGCGGCCTGCTCGACGTGTTCGGCGTTGTCGATGATGAGCAGGGTCGGCACATCTCCGATCCGATCGCTGATCGCGACCTCCGCGTCCTCCTCGTCCGACACCACCCCTAGAGCTGTGGCGACCTGGTCGGGCACCAGCCGGTGGTCGCGCAGCGGGGTGAGATCGACGAACACCACACCGCCCGGAAAATCTGGCGTCACCCGGTGGGCGACGGCAAGCGCAAGCCGCGTCTTACCGCTGCCACCCGGGCCGGTGATGGTCAGCAGCCGGGTCGGCCTGCGAACCAGCGAGGTGATCTCGGCCACCTCTCGTCCGCGGCCGAGGAAGCCGGTCGGCGGGGTGGGTAGCCTGCGGCGTCCGCGCAGTACGGCCGATTCCACGTCCAGCTCTGGATCCTGCCGCAGGACCTGTTCGTGCAGTCGGCGGAGGGCCACTCCCGGGTCCACGCCTAGCTCCTCCGCCAGGACCCGCCGCCCTTGCTCGTAGGCCGCCAACGCTTCGGCCTGCCGACCGCAGCGGTAGAGCGCTAGGACGAGCTGGCCGCGCAGCGCCTCCCTGGTCGGCTCACGCGCCACCAGTTCCTGCAGTCGCGGGACGGCCTCCTCGTGCCGGCCGAGCGCCAGAAGCGCATCGATCCAAGCCTGCGTCGCCACGAGCCGCAGCTCGTCGAGCCGGCGGGCATGCTCGGTCACAACCTGCACCGAAATGTCGGCGAAGGCTGGCCCCCGCCACAAGGCCAGCGCGCGACCGAGGGTGATGGCGCCCTGCGCATGGTCGCCGGCGCTGAGCGCGGCCTTGCCCTCGCCGAGCAGCGCCTCGAACCGTTCGGCGTCCACGTCGCCGGGATCAACGTCGAGAAGGTAGCCCCCGGACTGCGATCTCAGCAGAGTCGGGTCGCCGAGGACCCGCCGCAGTTCGGAGACATACACCTGGATGCTGCGCGCCGATCCCCGTCCGCCACCCGCCCAGATCTCCTCGACGAGGGCCTCCACCGGGACGACCCGACGTGGCGGGCAGGACAGCACGGCAAGCAACGACCTCGGCAACGGCCCGCCGAGCGCCCGCGGCTCCCCATCCACGAGAACCTCGAGGGGCCCCAGAACCCGCAGGTCGACCCCCATTCGCCCATCCTGAGCATTTCCTGAGCACGTGGGAAGACCCTGCAGCCAAACCGCGCCAGCCCTCCGGCGCGTCCTCGACAAGACGACGACCACGGAATCGAAGGAGAACAGCGCAGTGAACAAATGGGTCACATTCGGACGGGCCGCGAGATCAGTCCGTCCTCGCGAGGCATCCAGGACGAGGCGTATCCGCCCGATTGCAGTCCTTGCCCTGATCGTCGCCGTCCTGTCGTTGGCCGCACCGGCGGCCCTTGCCGACGCGCCTGGGCCTGCTGTGCTGCTGTCCTGGCAGGCACAGGCCGTTTCGACCGGAGCGGGCAACCAGACCGACCCGCACCTGTCCGGCAGCCTGCTCGTCTTCACCGCGCTGGACCAGTCCGAGTCGCGCATCAGGTATGTCGACCTGGCCGGCGGAGCCGGCGGCGACATCCCCAACGTGGGCGCGCGCGACTCGTTGCCGGACGTGTCAGGGGACCTGATCGTGTTCCGTCGGGTGTTCACCGACGGGTCGACGTTTGACCGGCCGATCATGGTCTTCGACGTGGCTGCGCCTGAGCTCGGAGCACGCGAACTGGCCCCGCAGGAAGGTGCCCGGCGTGCCATGTCGTCCATCGGTGGCACCACGGTCGCGTTCATGCAGTTCGTGGAATCGTCGTCGTCCCAGTCCGAGG
>JALZDV010000269.1 GCA_030862345.1 Actinomycetota bacterium
GCATAATGTTGTTCATCACCTAGATTGATGTGAACGTCGAAGTATGCAGCCACTTCCTCCACGAAACCGACGGGCTCGTCCGACATCACCCTGGCGCTGCACTCCAGGCCCGTGAGCTGAGCACGCAGAAACGCGACGCGCTCGCCGGACAGCTCACTGGAGTCCAACTCGGCCAGGAGTTCGCCGCACCGTTGTCGCAGTTGCTCGGGTCGCGAAGGGGTTTCGTTGTCGACCCGACCACGCAGCTCCGGGTCGCCGGTGTAGGCATCCACGAAACCAGGCTCGAGCCGGTCGAAGCGCAGCCCGAGCAGGAGGTACTCGGTGATCAGGTCCACGATGCGATGAGATCCACGGGAAGGAGTCTGCCTCAGCCACACATCGAGGGACTAAGCGCCGAAGCGCCGGTGCCTTCCCGCGTAGTCGCGCAACGCCCGCAGGAAGTCGGTACGGCGGAAGTCCGGCCAGTTCACGTCACAGAAGTGGAACTCCGAGTGTGCGGTCTGCCAGAGCAGGAAACCCGACAGTCGCTGCTCGCCGCTGGTCCGAATGATCAGATCTGGGTCGGGCTGGCCCCGGGTGTAGAGGTGTTCGGCGATGTGCTCGACGTCGAGGAAATCTATGAGGTCGTCCAGTGTCCTCCCGGCGGCGGCCTGCTCGGCCAACAGGGAACGAACCGCATCGGCGATCTCTCGGCGACCGCTGTAGCCCACCGCCAGATCCACCGCCGCGCCGGGACGGCCGACCGTGGCCTCATGAGCATTCTTGAGGGCTTCGACCGTGCTGTCCGGTAACAGTTCCAACGCTCCAACCGGGCGCAGCTGCCAGCGCCTGGTCGGACCGGACAGGTCGGCGGCAAGGTCTTCGATGATTCGGAGCAGTGGACTGAGTTCTGGCTCGGGCCGATTGAGGTTGTCAGTGGACAGCAGAAAGACCGTTACGTGGTCGATGCCGGTCTCGTCGCACCAGCCGAGGAAGTCCACGATCTTGCCGGCGCCGCGCCGGTGGCCGTCGTTGACGTCCCCCAGGCCGATGGACCGAGCCCAGCGCCGGTTGCCGTCGACCATGACCCCGACGTGCCGGGGCAATTGCGCGCCGGAGAGTTCGCGCTGCAAACGTCGCTCGTAAAGCCGGTACGGCAGATCGGCCCAACCCATGATGAGGCAGGGTACGACTCATCACACTTTCCAGGGGGCGCCGGGCCCAGGGTCGGCGCCGAACTGCGGACGGGCGCTTTGCCTAGCCCTGGCCTGGCAATGAAACCTACGCAACCGTAACCTTGAGCCAATGGCCACCAAGTCTGCCCCCGACGATCTTCGACGAGGACACTTCGCAGACCCTGACTATGACTCTCCGGACACCCGCCCGCGGCTGCGTGGCTGGCTCCACCTGGGCGCGTTCGCCGCCTCACTGTTCACCGGTGCCGTCCTCGTTCCGTTGGGCTGGGCGCAGAGCGCGCAGGTCGGCCTGGCGGTGACGATCTACTGCCTCACCGTCTCCGCGATGTTCGGGGTCAGCGCCGCCTACCACCGGCGGGCCTGGTCCCCCCGCGGGTGGAAGATCATGAAGCTGTTGGATCACTCCACGATCTTCCTGTTCATCGCCGGCAGCTACACCCCATTCAGCGTGCTGGCGTTGGAGGGCACGTTCCGCTGGGTGATCCTGAGCATCGTCTGGGGTGGCGGACTGGCGGGCATCGCACTGAAGACCTCGTGGCCGACGGCGCCGCGCTGGGTCGGGGTGCCCATCTACCTCGCGCTCGGCTGGGTCGCGGTGCTGTTCTTCCCGGCGATCCTGAGCAACCTCGGCGTGACCACACTTGTCCTGATCAGCGCCGGGGGGTTGCTCTACTCCCTCGGGGCGATCGCGTACGCCACGTCGCGGCCCAACCCGATCCCCGGCGTGTTCGGCTATCACGAGGTCTTTCACGCCGCGACGATCCTGGCCGCGGCCTGCCACTACATCGCGGTGTACTTCGCGATGTACGCGCGATAGCAGGTGCGCTCATCGACACGGACTCGATGTCATCGACCGGAAAACCTCAGGATCGTGAATGCCGCCGGAGCGGTCGTGCTAGGTACACCAGCGCGTCGCACCCACCGGCGAGGTGCAGTTGCAGCATCCCGTCCGTCTCCGACAGCGGCAGACCCAGGGTCTGGCCGTAGAACTCCTGCGCTTGGCGGATGTCGGACACCGAGAATCCGCTGAAAGCCTTGCTGTGCTGGAGCATGGCGCTTCCTTTCTTAGGTGGAGGAACTCCGATCGGCTAGCTGTGTCCTAGGGCTGCAGGTCCACGGCGGCCTGGAACGAACCGTCCATATAGAACGGCGTGGAGCTGTGCTCATGCGTGATCCGCCAGGTTCCGTCGACCTTGCGGAGCCCGACGGTGCACCGGACCCACAGGGTGAACGGATCCTGGGATCCAAGCGGAGTTGCGGTAAGGCGTTCCAGGCTGGTGCAGAAGGCGACGTCCTCACCGGCTGTCACGGCTAGGTCTCGGACCTCGTAGTCGAGCGGGCCGTCGAAGGTGGAGAACCAGCCGCGGACTTCTGCTGGATCCAGCACGGCAGGGCCTGAGTGCTGCAGCGGTGGCGCCAGATCGAACTGCAAGATTTCCGGCGCGTAGCGGGACACGAGTCGCTCTGCGTCCTTCGTCCGCATCAGGATCTCCTTCTCGGCGATCAACGAACGGATCTGCGCTTCGTCCGGAGGGCGGACGGTGCTGGGCAAGGTGCTGGGCAAGGTGCTGGTCATGGCGACTCCTGTGTCCGGGCACCTCCTGCGGGTGCCTGCATAGGAGATGTAGAAGCTGGCGGGCTGGTTTCGACAGGTCGGGTGAGAGAGTTTTCGAAACCTTCTGGAGGCAGTTGTGAAGTACCTGATCCTGATCCACAGCAACCCGGAGTCGTTGAAGGTGTGGGAGGGCTTGTCCGATGCCCAGCGCATGGACTTCGGCCGCGGCCATATGGTGCTGACCGAATCCCTCGCCGAATCCGGAGAGCTCATCGTGTCGGAGGGCTTGGCCGATCCTTCGACGGCGAAGTACGTCTCCGTGCGCGAGGGCAAGACGTTGATAAGTGACGGCCCCTTCGCCGAGGTAAAGGAGCATCTGGCCGGTTTCTACCTGATCGAGTGCGACAGCATCGAGCGAGCCATCGGGCACGCCGCAAAGGCTCCAGACGCCGCTTACGGCTATGTGGAGGTGCGACCGATTCTCGACATGAGCGGCTGGGATTTCTAATCCCCAGTGAGTGAGCACCGCCGGATCGAGGGGCTGCTGCGGGAGCTTGCCCCGCAGATCCTTGGCGCCCTGGTACGGCGCTACGGCGGCTTCGACAGCTGCGAGGACGCGGTTCAGGAGGCGCTTCTGGCCGCAGCCGTGCAATGGCGCAGCGTTGGCGTGCCGGACAACCCACAGGGGTGGTTGTTCACGGTTGCCTCGCGCCGTCGCACCGAGTTGTGGCGCAGCGAGACTGCCCGCCGTCGACGGGAGGAAACCGCCGCAGCCTTGGCCCCGCCCGATCCTGCGCCGATCCGCGCGGTCGATGACACGCTCACCCTGCTGCTGCTGTGCTGTCATCCGGCACTGACTCCGGTCTCCCAGGTGGCGCTGACCCTGCGGGCCGTCGGTGGGCTCAGCACCGCAGAGATCGCGCGCGCGTTTCTCGTGCCGGAAGCGACGGTGGGGCAGCGCATCAGCCGTGCGAAACAACGGATCAAGCACAGCGGCGCCGAATTCCGGTTGCCCGCCCAGGCCGAACTGCCGGATCGGATCGCGGCCGTGCTGCACATCCTCTATCTCGTCTTCAACGAGGGATATACGGCCAGCTCAGGAGCAAGCCTGCAGCGCGTCGAACTGACCACCGAAGCGATCCGGCTCACCCGGCAGCTCAGAGCCCGGCTGCCCGATGACGGCGAGGTGGCCGGCCTGCTCGCCCTGATGCTGCTGACCGATGCCCGGCGCCCCGCTCGTGTCCATCCGAACGGCGCGCTCATTCCGCTCGCCGAACAGGACCGCGGCAAGTGGGATTCGGAGTCCATCGCGGAGGGTGTCAGCCTGATCACGCAGAGCCTGGCCACCGCGCCGATCGGCCCGTATCAGCTGCAGGCCGCGATCGCCGCCGTACATGACGAGGCAGCCAGTGCGCAGGAGACCGACTGGCAACAGATCCTCGGGCTGTACGAACTGTTGCGCGTCATGGCGCCCGGACCGATGGTCACCCTCAACCGCGTGGTTGCCCTCGCCATGGTGCACGGACCGCAAGCCGGTCTGCGGGAGCTCGCAGTCGGGCAGGCCGAGCCCGGCCTGGCCGAACACCACCGCGTCGACGCGGTCCGCGCGCATCTGCTCGATCTCGCCGGCGAACACGAGGCTGCCCGGGCGCACTACCTGGGGGCCGCTCGCCGCACACTCAGTATTCCCGAACAGCGCTACCTCGAGTCCCGGGCCGCAGCCCTGGCCCCGCCTACTCAGGGCTGACCTTCTTGATCTTCACATAGTTGTCAGTTCAGCCGTCGAATTAGGGCGCGGAAGCGACAACAACGTCGAAATCACGGGGAAAGAGCTCCTCGACCCGGCTATATCGTGATGTGCGCCTTGATCGCCAGTCGGTCATCCATCATTGCGTAGCCGTCGGCGAGCTCTTCGAGCCCCAGAGTGAGGTCCAGCACCGCGCTGGCATCGAGTTGGCCGTCGATCACCGAGTCCAGAAGTGCCGGGAGATAGGCACGGGCCGGCGCCATGCCGCCTCGGATGCCGATGTTGCGGGCGAAGATCTGTGATAGGTCGATGCCCTCGACCAGGTGCGGCACGCCGACGTAACCAACCTGCCCGCCGTCGCGCGTCATCGCGAACGCGTCGTCGAAGGCCGCTTGCGAGCCGACGCACTCGCAGACCGCATCGACCCCGCCGGTCAGGCTCATGACCTTTTCGAGCACTTCGTCACCGCTGCCCTCGACGATATCCGAGGCACCGAAATCCACCGCCAGGTGCAGCCGGTCGGCATGATGGCCGATGGCGATGATCCGGCGGGCCCCCCGTCGCCGCGCCGCCAAGACTGCGCAAAGGCCCACCGCCCCGTCGCCGATGACCGCAACGGTCATGTCGTGTTCCACGTCGGCGCTGACTGCGGCGTGGTGTCCGGTGGCCAGAACGTCGCTCAGTGGCAACAGGCGAGTGGCCGGAACGGCATCGGCCGATGGGACGACAATCAGGGTGCCGTCAGCGTGCGGCACCCGCACTGCCTCGCCCTGGCCCCCGTCATGGCCGGGCTCGGAGAACGTGCCTCCGTCCAGACAGGAACTGGTCAGACCGGCTCGGCAGTAGTCACACACCCCGCATGACCACATGAAGGGTGCGAGGACCCGGTCACCGGGCCGGACGGTGCGTACCTCGGCACCGACCTCGGTGACCAGGCCGAGGAACTCGTGCCCGATCCGCGCCCCCGGTGGGCGCTGACCGTACCCGCGGTAGGCCCATAGGTCGCTGCCGCCGATCGCCGCATCGGTGACCCTTACTATCGCGTCGGTGTCCAGCACCAGCACCGGGTCGGGGACGTCCTCGACCCGGACGTTTCCGGGGCCCTCGTACACCGCTGCACGCATCCCCCGACCCTAGCCAGTGCGCGAGCAGCGCGCCCGGACACTTGGCGAACGCGCCGGCCACGTAACGTGTGCAGCCGCAGCGCTGGCCGGGGACTAGTAGCGACCCGACTCCGGCTGGCTCAGCTGGTCTGCGGTCCCCTGGCACGAACCTCGTCGACCGAGGCCATGGCCGTACGGAGTTCGGCCAGCCAGTCCTCGGTGTGCTGGCCGACCAGGCGGACCGACCAGGCCAGCGCCTCCGACCGTGACCGGGCCACTCCCGACTCGACCAGGGTGTCCAGCACCCGACGTTCGGGCTGGCGCAGCCGGGTCATCACCGGAATGGCTAGATGTGTGAACAGGGTCGAGGTCGACCCGCACCTGGCCCCCCAGGCCACCTTGCGCCCGAAGCGATGCTCGGCCGACTGGGCGATCCCGATCCGCTCCTCGCGAGTCTGCTCGCGCCACCGGCTGATTCGGCCGGACGCCGCTGCGGAGCGGGCTGCATCGTCGGCATCTTCAGCGGTATCTGGTTCGGCCAGCGTGCCGATGACGACAATCTCCTCCCGGTCGACCGACACCTCGGCTGGCCCGGTGAACCAGTCATCAGGCAGCCGCCCGGTGAACCAAGCCTTGATCTCGTCCTGCGTTGCATTCTCTGTCGCCATGTGTGCAACCTCCAATTACAGTATTACGTGATTACACACTAGCGTATCTCGCTCCTAGCCGGTTGCCTTTTCGTGCCCGCACCGCTTCGCCCACGGCGGACACGTCACTCAGCGGCGCCCGGCACACGAAGCCCTGACAGATGAACACCGCGACGGGGGTCTGCGGGGTGACCCGCCCGGCAAGGAGCGGGACACCGGGAGCGTCCGGCTCGCCGACCACCGAGACTGCACCTGGGCTGGTTCCAGCCCGGACAACGGCGGCCAACGCGGCGCGCTCCGACCCGGCCGAACCGGCCACAGCAATCTCCAGTGGGCCGGCCAGCAGTGCCTCGGCTGTGCCGGCGGCTGCTCCTGCCGCGCGCGGAGCCCTGGCGATGATCGGAGCCAGTGAGGCCAGCGCCCCCTCCCCCAACGCCCGCGATCGTGCCTTCCCGGTCAGTGCCGCGTAGGTGATCAAGGCGTCACAGGCCGCCGCGGCACCCGAGGGGGCCGGCCCGTCGGTCGGGTCCTGCGGCCGGCGGATCAGCGGCTCCCCGTCATCCGGAGTGTCGAAGAAGCCGCCATCGGAGTCGGAGAAGCGCGCCGGGACGGCTTCCAGCAGTTCGCCGGCGAGGTCGAGCCAGCGACCGTCGGCGCTTGCTTGGTGCAGCGCGAGCAGACCGCGCGCCAGCTCTGCATAGTCCTCGAGAACACCGCCGTGCCGGCCGACGACGCCGTCGCGGGAGACCCGGCGGAGTTTCCCGTCCACCAGATGCAGCCGCGTCACCAACTCGGCCGCTGCGATGGCCGCGGACAAACTCTCGGCGGAGTCGGTCAGCATCGCGTGTTCGGACAGCGCAGCGATCGCCAGCCCGTTCCAGGCCGTGACCACCTTGTCATCGCGCCCGGGCTGCGGCCGAGCCGCCCGCGCGGTCAACAACGCGCGGCGGACCTCTGCCCAGCGCTGCTGGTCATCGGGATCCTCGAGCAGCTCCAACACCGAGGAGCCCTGCTCCCGGACACCATTCCGGATCTCTCCCGGTTCGAAGGTGCCCTCCTGTGTCACGTTCAGAAGCGTTGCAGCCCAAGCGCCGTCGTCAGCACCGAGAACCTCGACCAACTGTTGTGGTGTCCAGGAGTAGGTCAGCCCCTCCACCCCGTCGGTGTCGGCGTCCAGCGCGGAGGCGAAACCGCCCTCGGGTGTACCCAGGCCACGGATGAGGAACGTGGCCGTCTCATCGGCGACTCTGCGGGCGAGTGTCGAACCGGTCTCCCGCCACAGGTGCAGGTACACACCGAGCAGCAATGCGTTGTCGTAGAGCATCTTCTCGAAGTGCGGGACGACCCACTGCGCGTCCACCGAGTATCGGGCGAACCCTCCGGCTAGTTGGTCGTAGATCCCTCCCCGAGCCATTCGCTCGCAAGTGGTCTCGACCATCGTCAGCGCGCGGGGGTCTTCGGTACGGGCATAGTGCCGCAGCAGGAAGTCGAGCACCATCGAAGGAGGGAATTTCGGTGCGCGCTCGAATCCGCCGTGTTCTGGTTCGAAGCTGCGCCACAGCGCATCGACGGCCGCGTCGAGGGCGTCGGCGTCGACCGGGGCCGGGTCGCCGAAGGACCTCCGTCCGCGCAGCCGCTCGGCAATCCGTTTTCCGGACTCCAGGACGTCATCGCGACGATCGGTCCAGGCCTCGTAGACCGCGTCCAGCAGCTGGCGAAACGACGGCATCCCCCGTGCCGGCGCAGGAGGGAAATAGGTTCCGCAGTAGAACGGCGCGCCGTCCGGCGTCATGAACACCGTCATCGGCCAACCGCCGTGCCCGGTCATCGCCTGGGTGGCCTCCATGTACACCGAGTCGACGTCGGGCCGCTCCTCGCGGTCGACCTTGATGCAGACGAAGTGCGCATTCATCGACTCCGCAGTGGCGTCGTCCTCGAAGGACTCGTGGGCCATCACATGGCACCAATGACAGGCGGCATAGCCGATCGAGAGCAGGATCGGCACATCCCGCTCCCGAGCTTCGGTGAAGGCCTCCGGGCCCCATTCGACCCAGTTCACCGGGTTGTCGGCGTGCTGCAGGAGGTAGGGGGACGTGGAGGCGGCGAGCGCGTTGGCCATCACCTCATCGTGCCAGCGGAGGTGACGAGTCCGGGTCCCGGCCGAGTACGGCTAGGAGTTACTCCGCGAGCCGCCGGTATCGCCCGTCGAAGGTGACCGTCCAGGTCGCCCCGTCATTCTCGGAGGTCTCCCAGACCTGCCGTACCTCCTCGCCGCTGTCGGACGGCGTCCACGTGATGCGATGCCGATCCGGGGGGGCTGACGGGTCGGGCTTGGGTGAACTGCCCTCGAGAACCATCTGACCATTCCGCAGCTTCCCGTCCAGCAGGAGCGTGGAGCCGGTCGAGTCCATCCAGGTCTGGTGCCAGACGCGGCGGTAGGGATCCCAGGCGTTGAGGCTGACCCCGCGGACGCCACTGTCGCCCGCCCAGTCCTCGGCCAGCACCCGACCGTCGAACAGCGGCGTGATGTGGTTGATGCCGACGTGTGTCCCGTCTGGGGTGAAGACCTCCCAGCGGCCCAGCCAGAAGCTGAACTGGCGCATCTCCGGGGCCTCGTC
>JALZDV010000278.1 GCA_030862345.1 Actinomycetota bacterium
GTTCAAACTGGCGGTTGTGTAGCGAACCGGCCGAAAACCACCGAACCTGCGGTCAGGTGCTGGCGCCGGCAATCGCCTCGTCCAGGACGTCGAGGCCCTCGTGCAGCAGGATCTCCGGGATCACCAAGGGCGGTAGCAGCCGAATCACGTTGCCGTACGTACCGCAGGTCAGGATCACTACGCCGGCCGCGTGGGCAGCCTTGGCGACCGCGGCGCAGACATCCGGGGCCGGCTCCTTGGAACCGGGGCGCACGAACTCGATCGCGATCATCGCGCCCCGGCCCCGTACCTCGCCAATCACGCGATGGCGCTCTGCCATGCCGCGCAACCGCTCCAGCAGCGCTGACTCCAACTGACCCGCTCGGGCGACCAGTCCGGACTCCTGGATCGTGTGCATCGCACCGAGTGCGGCAGCACAGGCCACCGGGTTACCGCCGTACGTTCCACCGAGCCCACCGGAGTGCACCGCGTCCATCAACTCGGCCCGCCCGGTCAATCCGGCCAGTGGCAACCCACCGGCGATTCCCTTGGCGGTCGTGACCAGGTCAGGCACGACGCCCTCGTGCTCACACGCGAACATTGCGCCGGTCCTGGCGAACCCGGTCTGGATCTCATCGGCGACAAAGGCAATCCCGTTGGCTGTGCACCACTGCGAGATGGCCGGCAGGAAACCGTCGGCGGGGACGATGAAACCGCCCTCGCCCTGAATCGGCTCGAGAATCACTGTCGCGGTCTGCGAAGCGCCGACCTGCTTGTCGATGATCTCGACTGCTCGGGCGGCTGCCTCGGAACCGGACAGGCCGTCGCGGTACGGATACGACATGGGCGCGCGGTAGACATCGCCGGCGAACGGACCGAAGGAGTGCTTGTACGGCATGGACTTCGCGGTCAGCGCCATCGTGAGGTTGGTACGGCCGTGATACGCGTGGTCGAAGGCGACGATCGAGGGACGCCCGGTCGCCGCGCGGGCAACCTTGATCGCGTTCTCGACCGCTTCTGCGCCGGAGTTGAAAAGGGCCGAACGCTTCTGGTGATCACCCGGGGTGAGCCGGTTCAGCGCTTCACAGACTTCGACGTACCCTTCGTACGGCGTGATCATGAAACAAGTGTGGGTGAACCTGGCGACCTGGTCCTGCACCCGCTCGACAACGTGTGGTGCCGCATTGCCGACGCTGACAACGGCGATCCCGGCACCCAGGTCGATCAGGGAGTTCCCGTCGACGTCGAGCAGAATCCCGCCGCCGGCTTCGGTGATGAAGACCGGCAGCATCGTCCCGACCCCCGCGGAGACGGCAGCCGCGCGCCGGGCCAGCAATTTCCGCGAGCGCGGACCGGGGATCTCGGTCACCAATCGGCGTTCCTGCGCGATGCCGAACTTTGTCAGGTACACGGTGTCGGTCATGACGGCTACCTTTCTCCCTGACCCAGTTGATCATCGGCAAACCGGGGATTTATCTCGAAAGAATCCCGGTTTGCCGATGATCAACTCGTTTTGCTGGCCCGAGCGGCGAGCGCGATGTTGCGGGTCTGCAGCGCCGAGACCAGTTCCCAGCTGACTTCGTCCACCGAGCGGCCACCGTTGATGGTGATCAGTTCCTCGCGTACGGCGTAGTAGTCCACCAGCGGCGTCGTCTGCTGGTTGTAGACCTCGATCCGGTGCACGATCACCGCCCGGTCGTTGTCGTCGGCACCCCGACCGCGGCTCAGCAGGCGCTCGATCAGGACCTTGTCCTCGACGTACAGGTGAACCGCGACCTGGACCTCGACGCCCAGCTCACTGGCCACGAGGTAGGCCGCCTCCGCCTGCTCGGCTGTGCGGGGGAAGCCGTCCAGGATGTAGCCCCCGGTTCGGCTGGCCGCGAGCACCGGCTTGCGCAACATGTCCATGACGATCTGATCGGGCACGAGGTCGCCGCGGTCCATGAACGCCTTCACCCGTTGACCCAGTGCCGTTCCCTCGGCCACGTGCTTGCGCAACAGGTCGCCGCTGGACAAGTGCGTCAGGCCGAAAAAATCCGCCATCCGCGCAGATTGGGTCCCCTTGCCCGCGCCGGGACCGCCGATGAACAACACCCGCATGCGGTGCTCCCTCCACCCGACCGCCTGCGCGTGCCTGCCGGGTTACCGGACAGTAGACCCTGTCCCGTCGAGGAGGGTTGACTCTAGCCAGCGCTGGAACCAGGCCCGCTGTCCTTCCCCCCGCTCGGCATGATGGCCAGACGAAAGTTCTAGCGATTGGTTTGGGGCCGCACGAGCCCTCAGTGGCCGTCCGCCCAGCTCTGGGCGACGACCGGTTTGAGCAGGAACCGCACCGCTGTCCCGGGGAAGATCAAATCCGTGGCCTCCCTGGCTGCCCACCCGATGCCTTCGACCACCGCGTCGGCTAGTTCGACCGGCGCGTGAACGACCAGTTCGTCGTGCTGGAAGAACACCAACTCTGCGGCCGCGCCACCGGCGTCCAGATCCATCAGCCGGAGCCGAAGTGCCGCCAGCACCGCCGCCGCCCATTCGGCTGCCGTTCCCTGGACGACGAAGTTCCGGGTGAACCGTCCTCGAGCGCGGGCCCGAGGATCCTCCGCTCCGGCTCCGGTTGGCGGCGTCGACGGTGGCGGGCAGGTGCGGCCCAGGTGCGTACGGACCAGTCCCCCCTGTTCCCCAGTACGCGCGGCTCGCTCCAGCAGGTCCAGAGCGCGCGGATAGCGCTGGCGCAAGGTGGCCAGGGGCGCGGTGGCCTGTCCACCGGTCTGTCCGTACATCGCGCCCAGCAGCCCGACCTTCGCCTTGGCCCGGTCTCCGCCGAACGCTTCGGCGGCCAGCGCGGCGTACATGTCCTCAGTACCGGCCGCGCGCGTCATACCCGGGTCACCCGACATCGCGGCGAGGATCCGCGGTTCGAGTTGCCCGGCATCTGCCAGAACCAGGACATGACCGGAGTCTGGGACGACTGCCGCACGCAATCGCCGGGGGATCTGCAGGGCCCCACCGCCGCGGGTTGCCCAGCGGCCGGAGACCACCGCACCCGGGACATAGTCCGGCCGGAACCGACCACCCTCGACCCATTCCGCGCGCCATGCCCACCCGTGGGCAGACAGGATCCGGGACAGCTCCCGGTATTCCAGGAGCGGCCCGACAGCCGGATGGCCGGTCTGCCGGAGCACCCAGGAGTGGGTGGACTCGAGAACGATGCCCGCGCGCGAGAAGGCCGTGAGCACGCTGGCCGGTGAGTCCGGATTGATCGCAATACCGGGCAACGCAGCAGCGATGTCGTCGGCGAGGGCGGCCAGGCGAGGCGGGCGAGCACCGTGCACGGCTCGGCCGCCCAGGAGTTCGAGCAGGACCCGGTCATGAATGTCGGCTCGCCAGGGCAGGCCGGCCGCGGCCATCTCAGCGGCCACCAGTGCACTGGCCGACTCGGCTGCGACCAGCAGCCCGAACGCGTGCGGCGCTTGGGTCCCGGCGAGGCGGCGGAGCTGTTCGGCGTACACGCTGCGGGCAACCTCGACCGGATCGACCCCGGCGGTGTTGTCGCAGTGATCGACGTCGAACAACGTCGGCTGGGTGGTGCGTACGGGTACGGGCCGGTCCGGCGGCACCGGCAGCCCGTGCAACCGGGCGTAGGCTGCCGCCACTCGGCGCGGGGCACCCCAGTCTCCGTCGTAGCCCTGGAGCAGTCCCTCGGTCAGTGCGAGGTCGTGGCAGCGGCGGATCCGCAGGCCCGCTCGGAGCAGGGCGGGATAGTCGACCAAGGCGTCGGCGAGGACCCAGCGCGGTGCCTCGGCGGTCTCGATCTGGCGCATCGCCTCGATCAGGTCGATCTGCGGCTCGGGCTCGGCCGCGGCGGTGCCGCTGGCGTCGAGGCGTTGCAGCGTGCCCGTCCCATCCCCGGCAAAGACGGCGAGCACGGGCACGAACCGGATTCTGCCCGCTCGGTGCGACCGCGATCGATCTGCCGTAACGAACACTGTCCGGAGCCGAAGTGGGACGAATGCCGTACGAAAGGAAGGGAACGGTGCCCGAGTGACCGATCTGACGGTGCGCTCGCACCCTACGGTGCCGTAAGCTACGCAAGCGTAACCAGTCGACACCAAGGAGACCAGTGAGTGCGCCAGCCAGTACCGCCAACCTGCTCAACGACCTCGAGCCCATCGTCGAGCAGAACCTCGAGCGGCATCTGAAGCTCGCCAAGGAGTGGCACCCGCACGACTACATCCCCTGGGAAGAAGGCCGCAACTTCGCCTTCTTGGGTGGACAGGAGTGGGCACCCGAGCAGTCCCGCCTCTCCGATGTGGCCAAGGCCGCGATGATCACCAACCTGCTGACCGAAGACAACCTGCCCTCCTACCACCGGGAGATCGCCACCCGGTTCGGCCGAGACGGCGCCTGGGGCACCTGGGTCGGGCGCTGGACCGCCGAGGAGAACCGGCACGGCGTCGCGCTGCGCGACTATCTCGTCGTCACCCGTGGGGTCGATCCGGTGGAGCTGGAGCGGGCCCGGATGGACTACATGACGGTCGGGTACGACTCCGGTGACAAGACCGCGCTCGAGGCGATCACGTACGTGTCCTTCCAGGAGTTGGCAACTCGGGTGTCGCACCGCAACACCGGAAAGGTGACCGGCGACCCGATCGCGGACAAGCTGCTCTCCCGGATCGCGACCGACGAGAACCTGCACATGGTCTTCTACCGCAACCTGGTCTCCTCAACATTTGATCTGGCTCCGGACGCGACGATGCGCGCCGTCGCCGACGAGGTCATCAACTTCCAGATGCCCGGAGCCAACATGGCCGGATTCCGCAAGAACTCCACGATCATCGCCAAGGCCGGGATCTACGACCTGCGCCTACACCATGACGAGGTCATCCAGCCGATCCTGATGCACTGGAACGTCTTCGAGCGCGAGGATCTCGGCGGCCAGGGACAGCAGGCCCGCGACGAACTGGCCGCCTTCCTCACCGGACTGGACGCTCAGGCCGCGAAGTTCGTCGACATGCGCGCGGCCTCACGGGATCGCCAGGCCGCGCGGGGTACGCCGAGCATCACCGTCGACGACCCACACCCGGCGGCAATGGTCGCGCAGCACGCCTGACCGCATGGGGTCGCGGCGCTGTGCTCCTTTGGCTAGGCCGAGCTAGGAGGCTGGGGAGACCGAGCTCATGTTGAAGTCCGGGATCCGCAGCGTAGGCATCGCCGTACGGGAGAAGTAGTCGTTCCACTCCCGCGGCAGGCACCGCTGGGTAGCGCCGATCTCGGCCACTCGGGCGAGCAGATCCACCGGGGATTCGTTGAACCGGAAGTTGTTCACCGATGCGGTGACCTCGCCGTTCTCGACCAGGAACACCCCGTCCCGGGTGAGGCCGGTCAGCAGCAAGGTCTGCGGATCCACCTCCCGGATGTACCACAGCGTCGTCAGCAGCAGTCCGCGCTCGGTGGCGGCCACCATCTCCTGCGTTGAGGGTCCGGCACCGTCCGGGCCCTCCAGGATCAGGTTGTCAACGTACGGCGCGGGGGCGGTACCGGTCTTGGCGGCCCACGCACGGGGCTGGATCAGGTTGGTCAGTACCCCGTCGCGGATCCAGTCGATCGCCGGCGAGGCGAGCCCGTTGTCGAACACGGAGGCTGCCGGGCTGGAGGTCGTGGTGACCAGGTGCTCGGCGGCCTGCATACCCTCAGCGCGCGGGTCACTGCGCAAGGTCAGTGGCTTGTCGGTCAGAGCCTCGCCGACCCGAGTCCCCCCGCCCTTCTTCGAGAAGACGGTCTGGCCCTCGTCGGCATCACGTGCCTGACCAGTCCAGTACAGATAGATCATCAGGTCCGACACCGTCGATGGTGGCATCAGGGTCTCGTAACGGCCCGGCTCGAGATCGACCCGGCGCTCACTCCAGCCGAGCTTGAGCGCGATCTCATCGGTCAACGAGGCGACAGACACGTCGCCGAAGTCCTGAGTGGCCGCCCCTGCCCACACCGAACGGGAGAAGTCCGGTGACTTTCCGTTGAGCTCGACGCGCCCGGTCGGCTGATCGTGACGCAGCCGCAGCCCGGTCGAACTGGCGAGGTAAGTCGAGGTGACGATGTGCTCGGCGAAGCCGAACAGCAGCCGCCCGCCAGCCGCGGCGTCCCCGAAGGCATTTCCCAGGTCCGGTGCGAAGGTCGAGAAGACGTCGATCGAGGTCTCTGCCGGCGGGGCCGACCAGTTCCCTCCACCGGATGCCTCGCCGATCAGCGGCATGGCATCCTCGGCCGGTCCCGCGTCGCGGGCTGCCTGTTCGGAGGCGGCCACCAGGTCGGCCAGGTCCGGCGACCCACTTCGGGAGACCGTGCCCGATGCGGCACCGTTCGCACCGTCCACGATGGAGATCACCGCCACCTGACGAGAGCGCATGGCGCCGTTGGTGGTCAGGCTGTTGCTGGCCCAGCGGAGATTCGCCTCCGAGCGCTCGGTCACCACGACCATGCAGTCGTCGGCCTGCGACAGGGACAGAGCCTGCTCAGCGATCTCCTGCGCGGTGATCACGATCGTCGAGGTCATCGCTTCCCCATCTCTCGATCTCGGCTCATCGCCCGCCCTCCGTCACCGTGTTGAGGATGTTGACCCCGTCGAACAGGGCACTTGGACATCCATGGCTGACCGCCGCGACCTGCCCCGGTTGGGCCTTGCCGCAGTTGAACGCACCGCCCAGAACGTATGTCGACCGACCACCGACCACTGACATCGACCCCCAGAAATCCGTCGTGGTGGCTTGATAGGCGACGTCGCGCAACTGACCGGCGAGCCGCCCGGATTCGATCTTGTAGAACCGCTGCCCGGTGAACTGGAAGTTGTAGCGCTGCATATCGATCGACCAGCTCTTGTCACCGACGACGTAGATGCCACGTTCCACGCCGGCGATCATCTCCTGCGTGGTCGGGCCGTCCGGCGCCGGCTGCAACGACACATTTGCCATCCGCTGTACCGGCACGTGGCCGGGCGAGTCCGCGAAGGCGCAGCCGTTGGAGCGTCCGAAGCCCTGAAGCCGGGCCATGTTCCGGTCGAGCTGGTAGCCGACCAAGATCCCGTCCTTGACGATGTCCCACTGCTGGGCCGCCACCCCCTCGTCGTCGTACCCGATCGAGGCCAGCCCGTACTCGTCGTTGCGGTCACCGGTCACGTTCATCAGCGGCGATCCGTACTTCAACGTCCCCAGCTTGTCGATTGTTGCGAAGGACGTACCGGCATAGGCCGCTTCATACCCGAGGGCTCGGTCGAGTTCGGTGGCGTGCCCGATGGACTCGTGGATGGTGAGGAACAGGTTCGACGGGTCCACGATCAGGTCATAGCGCCCGGCCTGGACCGACGGTGCCTTGATCTTCTCCCGCAACAGTTCCGGGATCTCGGCCAGCTCGCCTGCCCAGTCGACGAGGTCTCCGGTGAGGTACTCCCAGCCACGCGCGGCCGGCGGCGCGAGAGTGCGCATCGTCTCGAAGGCTCCGGTGGAGCGGTCGACGGCAACGGCAGTCAGCGCGGGGTGGACCCGGACCCGCTGCTGGAACGTCGAGGTGCCGCTCAGATCCGCATAGAACTTCTGATCCTTGGCCAGCATCACCGAGGACTGGACATGTTCCACACCGTCGGCCGACATGAGCCGCTCGGACCAGTCGATCAGCAATGCGATCTTGTCCGGATCGGACACCGTGAAGGGGTCGATGTCGTACGCCGAGACGTAGGTCGCGTTGGGGTAGGCCGGCTCGGGCGCCAGTTCCACCGGATCGGTGTTGATCGCAGCCGACACCCGAGCCACGCCGACCGCCTGCTCGGCCAGGCGATCTGCCTCCTCGGCGGTCAGTGCCATGCCGGCTGCGAAACCCCACGTGCCCTCATGGACCACTCGTACAGCCAGACCCGCGTCCTCACCGTCGGTGGCCGACTCCAGCCGGGCATCGCGCAGGCTGATGT
>JALZDV010000310.1 GCA_030862345.1 Actinomycetota bacterium
GGGCACCGACGTCCACAGTGGAACCCGGTTCGTGTAGCAGCTCGGTCACCACGCCGGCGTACGGACACGGCAGTTCGACAGCAGCCTTGGCGGTCTCGACCTCGACGATGGGTTGATTCACGACCACCGTGTCGCCGACCGCGACCAGCCACTGCAGGATCTCGCCCTCGGTCAGGCCTTCGCCGACATCGGGGAGTCTGAACTGCTTGAGCGTCACGCTGGTCCCCCCGCGCCTAGTAGGCCAACGAGCGGTCGACGGCCTCGAGGACCCGGTCCAAGTCCGGCAAGTAGTCCTCTTCCAGCTTGCTGGGCGGGTACGGGGTGTCGTACCCGCCGACCCGCAGCACCGGAGCCCCAGGTCGTAGAAGCAGGCCTCGGTGATCCGCGCCGACAGTTCCGCGCCGAGCCCGAGATTGGACGGCGCCTCGTGCACGACGAGGCACCGTCCCGTACGCCGGACCGAGTCCAGTACGGGGGCCATGTCCAGCGGGGAGACCGATCGCAGGTCGAGGACCTCGACGCTGATGCCCTCCTCCTCGGCGGCCGACGCGGCCTGTAGCGCGGTCTTGACCATCGGCCCGTAGGCCAGCAGCGTCACCTGGCTGCCTTCGCGGACCAGCCGAGAGGCGAACAGCGGGTCCGGGGTCGCCTCGGTGTCCAATTCGGCCTTCTCCCAGTAACGTCGCTTGGGTTCGAAGAAGACGATCGGGTCGGGATGGGCGATCGACTGCTGGATCATCCAGTAGGCATCGACCGGGTTGGAGCAGGCGACGACCTTGAGCCCGGCGGTGTGCGCGAAGTATGCCTCTGGCGACTCGCTGTGGTGCTCGACTGCGCCGATTCCGCCGCCGAACGGGATCCGGATGACGATCGACATCGGCAGCCGGCCGCGGGAGCGGGCATGCAGCTTGGCCACCTGGGACACGATCTGGTCGTAGGCCGGGTAGACGAAACCGTCGAACTGGATCTCGACCACGGGCCGGAAACCGCGCATTGCCAAGCCGACGGCAGTCCCGAGGATCCCGGACTCGGCGAGCGGCGTGTCGATGACCCGGTCCTCTCCGAAGTCCTTCTGCAGGCCGTCGGTCACGCGGAAGACGCCACCCAGCTTGCCGATGTCCTCGCCCATGAGCAGGACCTTCGGATCGTCCTCCATCGCCTTGCGCAGACCCATATTCAGGGCCTTGCCCAGGGTTACCGTGCTCAAGATTCCTCCCGGGTAGCGCGTGCGTCGTCGGTGGCGCTCATGAGTGGCTGCTCTCGTCGGAGAACCCGGCAAGGTAGGCCAGGAAGGTGTCGCGCTGCTCCTCGAGGTAGGGCGTGATCTCGGCGTAGGTGTTGTCGAACATCGAGGCCGGGTCGGGGTCGGGCATCTCCATGGTGCCGTTGCGTACTCGGGCCGCGAGTTCATCGGATTCGGCGTCGAGAGCCTCGAAGAAGCCAGCATCGGCTTGACCGGACCGTACGAGGTGGGCCTTGAGCCGTTCGATCGGATCCTTGAGCTTCCAGGCCTCCATCTCGCTGGCCAGGCGGTAGCGGCTCGGATCATCGGAGGTGGTGTGGGCACCCATCCGGTAGGTATAGGCCTCGATGAAGGTCGGGCCCTGACCGCTGCGTGCGGCTTCCAGCGCTTTTCGGGTCACGGCCAGTACCGCCAGGACGTCGTTCCCGTCGACCCGGATACCCGGGAAGCCGAACCCACTCGCCCGGCGATACAACGGAATCCGACTCTGTTTCTCGATCGGCTCGCTGATCGCATACTGGTTGTTCTGGCAGAAGAAGACCACCGGCGCGTCGAAGACGGCCGCGAAGATGAACGCCTCGTTGACATCTCCCTGGCTGGTGGCCCCGTCGCCGAAGAAGGCCAGGCAAGCGCCCTGTCCACCGTCGCGCTGCATGCCCATCGCGTAGCCCACCGCATGCAGGGTCTGCGCGCCGATGACGATCGTGTACAGGTTGAACTTGGACTCGACCGGGTCCCAGGCGCCGCTGTCGACGCCGCGAAACAGGCCGATGATCGACAGCGGGTCGATGCCACGGCACCAGGCGACGCCGTGCTCGCGGTAGGTCGGAAAGGCCATGTCGTCGGGCAGCAGGGCCCGGCCGGCACCAATCTGTGCGGCCTCCTGGCCCAGCAGACTGGCCCAGATTCCGAGTTCCCCCTGACGTTGCAGGGCGGTCGCTTCGACATCGACCCGGCGAACGAGTACGAGGTCACGATAGAGAGACCGCAACTCTTCGACGCTGAGCTCGATCGAGTACTCCGGGTGCTCCACCCGCTCGCCCTCGGGCGTGAGCAACTGGACGAGTTCCGGCTGGTCGGTCGGTGCGGGCTCGGC
>JALZDV010000311.1 GCA_030862345.1 Actinomycetota bacterium
GTCCGGCTCGACACCCGTGGTGTCGCAGTCCATCATGAAACCTATGGTTCCAGTCGGCGCCAAAACGCTGGATTGTGCGTTGCGCCAACCGTTTTCGGCTCCGATAGAGAGGCAATCCTGCCAGGCCTTTGTGGCGTGCTTGAGCACTGCGGCGTCGTCGCGACCGAGCGGTCGGATCTCATCGTTAGCGGCGGCGTGCTTGCGCATCACCCTGGCGTGCGGCGCGGCGTTGCGGGCGAAGCCGTCGTAGGGACCGACGATCGCGGCCAACTCGGCCGAGCGCTTGTAGGCCGTACCGGTCATCAGTGAGGTGATCGCGGCGGCCAGCGTCTGTCCACCGCGCGAGTCGTAGGCGTGTCCGGTCGCCATGAGCAACGCCCCGAGGTTCGCGTACCCGATCCCGAGCTGACGGTAGGCCCGCGTGGTGTCCCCGATCGGCTCGGTCGGGAAGTCGGCGAAGCAGATCGAGATGTCCATCGCGGTGATGATGATCTCGACGGCCTTGGCGAAGGTTTCCGCGTCGAAGGCCCCGTCGTCGTTGAGAAACTTCATCAGGTTCAGCGAAGCGAGATTGCACGAGCTGTTATCCAGGCTCATGTACTCACTGCAGTTGGCAACCACGAATCCGCTTACCACGTAGGAGTGGTTGCGCGGCTCAGTCAGGTTGTACGTGGTTTCGAAACCGCGCGACTCCCTGGACACGAGTTGAGTCGACTCATCAACCGCGTAGTAGCCTTGGTCCTCGAGGATTGAGAGCAGACGTTGCGTCTTTCCGGGGTGACTGAATCCGATCTGTGCGGCGAATTCCTCTGCGTGGCGGCCCGTGATGCGCAGATCGAATGAGGGGCCATCGCTTCCATAGCTGGCCTGAGATCCGTCCTTGCGGGTATAGGAGAAGCTGTCGGTCTTGGTCCCGGTGCGGTAGATGCGCCCTCGGATTCCGAGACTTGCCAACAACTCCTGCACGCCGAGGAGCAGTTCCTCTGACCGGCTGCCGAGGCCGACGTAACGGGTGCCATCGCCCGAGTCAACCGCGCAACCGTCGGCGTCGAACAGTCCCCTCAGGAATGCCGTCAATGCGTACTCCGGCGCCTGGAAGACCGACTCAGGAATCAACTTGCTCGCTGATCGACCGCTGCTGACTCCTAGACCCGTCAACAGGGACCGGAAGGCTCCGCGCAAAGAGCGCAACTGCACGGTGCCGTTGGCCTGAATGCTCGGCTTCGCTTCGCGCCCGGTGATTTCAGTGAGCAGCGCGCGATGGCGTGGAAGCAGTTCTTCCTGCTCCCACGTGTCCCCGTACACCGTTACGGCACCCTGCTCAGTAAGGCAGCCGTCGCCGACCAGCCAGCCGAGATAGTGCGCGAACTCCTCGTCCCATTTCTCGGGCATGGCCGCAAGCGCCACTCCTCGGGTCGCTCGCGCAGCGTGTAATGCCTCGGCCGGAAGCTCCACGGCGGCGAACGACCGCGGTGCGTACTCGTAGGACCGGATTACTTGGTCGTCGCGATTGAGGCTGTCCGCCCTTGCCCAGCCTCGGTTACACGTCCACACGCGGTGGTTCGGTGTGCAACGCAGCCGCGATCCATCGTTAAAGCGCAGTTCAACGATCTCGTTGCGGCCCGTCACCATGTACCGACTTGGAGATGTCGCTATCACTCTTGACTGCGGATCGCTCTCGGACGTCACGTCGTTGGTGTAGACCGCGAAGTCTTCCCCGGCAGTAGCTCGGGCCACAAGGTCGCCCATGCGGACAAGGCCCTTGTCAGTAGCCACGCGTTGGTCGGCCGGGAAACACGGATTAGATGCGGTGATCCGACCGGTCTCGGGGTTGGTGTGCCAATCGTTGATCGTGTCGTCGTACTGGATCCCCGGGTCGGCACACGCCCATGCCGCCTGCGTCATCGATCGGAACAGCTTCTTGGCATCTACGGTCTCGAGCACCCGGCCGTCCTGGCGCGCCCGCAACCCGAATTCCGTGCCGTTCTCCACCGCAGTCATGAACTCCTCGGTGACCCGAACGGAGTTGTTGGCGTTCTGGTACTGGACGCTGGTGATGTCGGTGCCGCCCAGGTCCATGTCGAAGCCGGCATCACGCAGGGCCCGGATCTTGTCCTCCTCGCGGGCCTTGGTGGCGATGAACTCCTCGATGTCGGGGTGGTCGACGTCGAGCACGACCATCTTCGCCGCGCGTCGCGTTGCGCCGCCGGACTTGATCGTCCCGGCGCTGGCATCGGCTCCGCGCATGAAGCTGACCGGTCCAGAGGCAGTTCCTCCGGAAGATAGAAGCTCCTTACTGGAGCGGATGCGGGAGAGGTTCAGCCCGGCACCGGATCCACCCTTGAAGATCAAGCCTTCCTCGCGGTACCAATTCAAGATCGAGTCCATCGTGTCGTCGACAGCCAGGATGAAACACGCCGACACCTGTTGGGGAGAGCTCGTTCCCACGTTGAACCAGACCGGCGAGTTGAAGCTGAAGACCTGGTGCAGCAGCATCCAGGTGAGTTCGTGCTCGAAGATCTCCACGTCGGCAGGCGAGGCGAAGTAGCCGTGATCCCGGCCGGCGGCGGTGTAGGTCAGCACGACCCGGTCGATCAACTGGCGCAGGCTGAATTCTCGCTGCGCCGTGCCAACGGCGCCTCGGAAGTACTTGGTGGTGACGATGTTGGCCGCGTTGACGCTCCAGAAGTCGGGGAACTCGACGCCCCGCTGCTCGAAGTTGACCGATCCGTCGCGCCAGTTGGTCATAACGACATCGCGTCGTTCCCAGCTCACCTCGTCATACGGGTGCACCCCGGCGGTGGTGTAGACCCGCTCGACGGTCAGCCCCTTCGCCGGGTAGCTCGTGGCCCGCTTGCCTGCGGCTGGGGAATGCGCGATGTCGGTCACGGTTGTCCTCTCTAGACGTTCGCTGGTGCGTGTCGGGAGTCGTTCGAGCGCCGTAGGTCGGCGATGGCGGCCTCGAAATCGGCCGCTGAGGTGAAGGAGTTGTACACGCTGGCGAAGCGCAGGTAGGCGACCTCGTCGAGCTGGCGGAGCGGTCCGAGGATGGCCAGGCCCACCTCATCGCTGGGAATCTCGGCGACCCCGCTGGCCCGGACGGCGTCCTCGACCTCCTGGGCGAGCTTGGCCAGGGCATCCTCGCTGACCGGTCGCCCCTGACAGGCGCGGCGTACCCCGGCCACGACCTTGGCCCGGGTAAAGGGTTCGGTGACTCCACTGCGCTTGATTACTGCAAGTGTCGCCTCTTCGACGGTGGTGAACCGCCGGGCGCACTCCGAGCAGGAGCGTCGGCGCCGGATCACCTGTCCCTCGTCGACCACCCGAGAGTCCAGGACCCTGGAGTCGGGGTGCCGACAGTACGGACAACGCATGACCGCACCCCCTCTCGGTGCTGCCGGGTCGCTCGGCTGCAGCTGACCTGTGGACGACACGCGGAGATCCTGTGCGCCGCCTGTGGGCGAGCTGTGGGCGAGAAACACAAGTTGTGGATGAACTACATCAGTGTAACCACTAGATGTAGGGGTTGACCATAGATCTGAGTAGCAGCTCTGGCAAGTGGTTGGGGCTGCGCCACGTGCTGCGGCGTGTCGGGAGGCACGGCAACTGGCGATCAGGGCAGGCGCAGGACCTGGCCCGGCACGATCATCGGTGAGTCCAGGTCGTTGAGGGTCATGATCGCGGCGATGAGGTCCCGCGGGTCGGCCTGCGGATCGACCTGTTCGGCAAGGCTCCACAGCGTGTCGCCGGCTTCAACCGTGATGGCCGAACCCGAAGCTGGGACCAGGCCCCTGGAATCGGCACCCGCGGCGACGTACGGCGCCTCCTGCGCGGCGTAGGACGTCCCCGCCCGTTCCGGAAGGACCACCGCGAGCACGTCCACCGCGGCAACTCCGATCCCGACTGCGCCGAGCAGACTCAGAACGGCGAGCAACCTACGAGCCCGCATCGTGAGGCGCAACCGGGCCTGCGGATCCGCGTCTCCGCGCAGTTCGGCGGTGCGTCTGCCCGGCGTCAGCTCGAGCACGGCACGCAATGGCAAGGGCGGTGCCCCGGTGATCAGACGCAGGCCAGGCGGAGCCGGCGAAGCCGGCGTGGAAATCCTTGAGCGCGACGTGCATCCGATCGGTGGACTCGTCGGGGCGGCGAGCCGCTCGTTCGGGCGCTCCACGGTCGCAAGCATGGGATCCTCCTCACTGCAACGTCCGAGCGTAGATCGAACAAGCGTTCGATCGAACGTCTGTGCGATGTCTACCAGGCCGGTCCGACAAAACCTAGATCGCCACGATGCTTTTCGAACAAATGTTCCCATTCGAGAGGAGCCAGGACCGCGGCGATGAACGTGCTGGCAGCCGGTGACTCGGCGCTCCTGGTCGAACTCGAGGATCTCGACAGCGTGCTGGCGCTGTACTCCGTACTGCGTGCAGACCTTCCGGACGGGGTCATCGAGGCCGTGCCCGCGGCGCGTACGGTCCTATTGCTCTGCGACCCGCAAGCAGTGTCCCTGGCAGCGATCGAACATGCCCTACGCCGACTTCAACCGGCTCCGCACCGACGCCCGGCCGAGGAGCCGGTCGAGATCCCGTCCCGCTATGACGGGCCTGACATCGACGACGTCCTGGCCGCCACTGGCATGACCCGTAGCGAGTTGATCGACTGGCACACCGGCTCAAGCTGGCAGGTGGCCTTCTGTGGCTTTGCACCAGGTTTCGGCTATCTGGTGACCGACAGCGGCCGAACGGTGCCGCGCCGGGACTCCCCGCGCACCAGCGTCCCGGCCGGCTCCATCGGCCTGGCAGGAGAGTTCAGCGGCGTCTACCCCCGCGCCTCACCCGGCGGATGGCAGTTGATCGGCCGTACCGAGGCGACCCTCTTCGACCTCGACGCAGATCCGCCCGCACTGCTCCGACCCGGCGTCGGCGTGCGGTTCGTGGACTGCGGATGAGCACGTATCCGGCGGCGATTGCCGGTCACCTCTCGGTCCTGCAGGCAGGTCCCCTGACCACCGTTCAGGATGACGGCCGACCTGGTCTGGGCCACCTTGGGATCGGGACCTCGGGAGCCGCCGACCGCGGCTCGTTCCGGCTGGCGAACCGGCTGGTCGGCAACCGGCAGGACGACGCCGCGCTCGAGATGACCCTCGGGGCCCTGGTAGTACGCGCGGAACGCGACCTGGTCATCGCGGTGACCGGCGCCCCGTGCCCGATCACCGTGGCCGACATCGAGCACGGCCCCAACGGCCCGATCACGGTCAGAGCCGGTGATCGAGTGGTGTTCGGCACTCCGGCGACCGGCTTGCGCAGCTACCTCGCCGTACGCGGCGGGATCCGGGTGCCGCAGATCCTCGGCTCGCGCAGCACCGACATCCTGTCCGGTATCGGTCCGGACCCGCTGCAAGCCGGCGCCCGACTTCCGATCGGTCCGCCATACGGCGCACCGCCGAAGCTTGACGTGGCGGGGGTCGCCGCACCGCCGTTGGGGACCCTGACGCTGCGAATTCGCCCCGGACCGCGGGATAACTGGTTCACCTCAGCGGCGCTGTCCGCGCTACTCGCGGGCCGGTACGAGGTGACCGGGGAATCCAATCGGGTCGGCATGCGCTTGTCGGGCCCTACGCTCGAGCGATCCCGAACCGAGGAGTTGCCCAGCGAAGGCATGGTCACCGGCGCGCTGCAGGTCTCCCCATCCGGCCAGCCCACCCTCTTCCTCGCCGACCATCCGGTGACCGGTGGATACCCGGTGATCGCCGTCGTCGAGCAGGCCGACATCGATCGCGCCGCACAGGCAAGGCCGGGGCAGCACCTCCGGTTCCGCCGGGCTACCCGCGGCTGAGGGTCATGAGCTGCCGGCTGTGGCCTCCTGGGCCTGCTCGTCGTGCAGATCGATCCGTGATGTCTCCGGAGCCAGCAGGACGCACACCGTCGTGATGGCCAGCACCGCGACGACGTAGAGCGAGACCACCAACGAGGTATCGAACCGGTCGAGCAGAGCGACCGAGATGATCGGGGCCAGGGCGCCGCCGAAGATGCCGGCCACCTGGTAGCCCATCGAGGCTCCGCTGTAGCGCACCTTCGTCGGGAACATCTCCGCGATGAAGGCTGCCTGGGTCCCGTACATCGCGGCGTGCAACACCAACGCGACCACCGTCGCGAGGACGATCAAGGCAAAGCTGCCCGTATCGAGCAGCGCGAAGAAGGCGAAGATCCAGACCATCGCTCCGAGCGCCCCCGCGAGATACACCGGTCGACGCCCGACCCGGTCGGACAGCGCGCCGAACCAGGGAATGAGAAACACCTGAACGGCAGCGGCGATCAGGACCGCGTTCAGGGCGTAACTCCTGGGGAGTTCGAGGTAGGTCACGACGTAGGTGGTGACGAACAGGACAAAGGTGTAGAACGCCACGTCCACGCCGACCCGAGCACCGATGGCCAGCAGCACGCGCCGTGGGTAGAGCCGCAGGACATCCACGACTGGCGCACGTGCCTTGGTGTCGGCCTCTTCGACCTCGCGGAACAGCGGGCTCTCGGCGATGCTCATCCGGATCCACAGTCCGACCAGCACCA
>JALZDV010000322.1 GCA_030862345.1 Actinomycetota bacterium
CCAGTCGGGCGTTGCGCGACACCAAGGAGCCTGCAGGGAGGCTGGTTGAGCAGATCCGCGGTCAGATCGAGATGGGCGGTGACCCACTCGGTGACGCGTTCTGTCGTGTTCGTGATGCCTCGGCACGTCGGGCCGATGGTGCCGTCTACACTCCTGACGCGCTGATCGACCCTATGGTTGCGTGGACGCTGAAGCAGGAACCGGGCCGCGTTGTCGACGCTGGTGTCGGCAGTGGGCGGTTCCTGGCGGCTGTCGCCCGCCGGTCTCCGCGGATACCGCTGGTGGGGGTTGACCTAGACCCGCTGGCGACGTTGATGACGCGTGCGAACCTCGCTGTCATTGAATGTTTGAATGTCCGCGTGCTGCAAGACGACTACACCAGACTTCAGCTACCCGGCTTCCAGGGTACGACAGCTTTCGTGGGCAACCCACCGTATGTGCGCCATCATCAGTTGACACCTGCAGCCAAGCTATGGGCGCAGAATACGGCAGCCGCGCTTGGTCAAAAGATTAGCGGTCTGGCTGGCTTGCACGCGTATTTCTTTCTCGCAACGGCCGCTTACGCACGCCGGGGTGACGTCGGCTCGTTCGTAACTTCGGCTGAATGGCTCGACGTGAACTACGGTTCGATTATGCGACAACTTGTCCTTGGCCACCTAGGCGGTGAGTCGCTACACGTGGTCGAGCCTAAGGCCCTGCCCTTCGAAGGCACGGCGACCACGGCTGTGATCACAAACTTCCGTGTCGGCGAGCAGCCCGAGTCGATCCGCATGCGCCCAGTCGATGCCCTCACGGACATGGGCGACCTAGCCGAGGCGGGACGGCCGGTGGCTCGTCAGCGGCTCCTGGACGCGCCTAGGTGGTCCGGCTTGTTGCGCACCTCGCCGTTGGCTCCGGAGGGCTATGTGGAACTCGGGGAGATCTGCCGGGTACACCGCGGGACTGTTACGGGCGCCAACGCGGTATGGGTGTTGCGGCATAAGGCTGATCTACCCGAGTCCGTCCTGTACGCGTCGGTGACCAAGGCCAGGGAACTCTTCGCCGCGGGAACCGTGTTGAGCGACGCGGAAATGCTGCGCCGTGTGGTGGATATCCCCAGCGATCTGGACGAACTCGGCGGCGCGGACCGAAAGAAGGTGGACCAATTCATTAGGACAGCGAAGAAGGCAGGCGTCGACAAAGGCTACATCGCCGCTCATCGCCGCGCGTGGTGGTCGATCGGTCTCAAGCATCCTGCACCGATCCTGGCGACATACATGGCTCGTCGGCCGCCGGCTTTCGTGCTGAACCAGGCCGACGCGCGCCACATCAACATCGCGCACGGCCTCTACCCACGGGAGGAGCTCAACACCCACGCACTCACCCGACTGGCTGAGTCGCTCCGAGCGGGCATCAAGCTAAGCCAGGGGAGGGTCTACGCCGGCGGACTGACCAAGTTCGAACCCAAGGAGATGGAGCGCCTGATGGTGCCCGATGTGACTATCCTGTGTGGTCATGACCCAATCACCGCCCCGGTGGACGTCTGATCAGTTCGAGCGCGGCGTCGCGAAGGCTATCGAAGTATTTCGCGACGAGCGGCTCAACGAAGCCCGCGAGGATTACACCAGCCACTTCGACGATGCTCAGAGCGCAGTTGAGGACCTCCTCGAGCTGACAGTCGACCTCACCGAACTCAGGGCCAACGGGCACGCCGCGCTGACGCGGTACTACGAGGCGACCCGCTACCTGACGGCGCCACCGATCTCGCACGACGACCTGCAGACGTTGTCGGGGGTCGCGGCCAGGTTCCAGCGCACCGCCGACGGCTGGCCGCCCACCATCGACACCGTGATTGAACTGATAGACCGGCAGCGCTTCCCCTGGCTCATCCAGAACCGTCAACCGACGGAGGCTGAGAAGCGCGCGGCGGTGCTCGCAACCGCGGCGCAGGTCGCTGCGCGACGCGTGCTGACGGCCCGAGCTAACGAAGCTAAGAGCGCTCAGGAGCAGGTAGTTAAGGACTCCCTGCTGGGGGCCGGTTTCGCCGAGGTTGAACCTCGGACGATCAATACGATGCGCTCAGCACCTGGGCCGGGCGAATTTTGTGGTGAGTGCATGCTCGGC
>JALZDV010000323.1 GCA_030862345.1 Actinomycetota bacterium
CGTTGATCGCCACCTTGGAGACGCCTGACGCGGCAACCAGCTCGGTGACCGGCGTATCGCGTTCGCCGAGGTGGACCAGCACATCGGCGACCAGTGGCAGCGACAGCTGCGACCTCGACTCGTAGTCCAAGGTGTGCGCGAGCAGGACGTGTGACAGCCGTACGGACAGATCAACCGGACCCACCGCGGCCACGCCACGAGCGTGGTCGCTGCGCATACCGTCGGCGAAGTTGACCACCGGCAGGTACGGCGTGGCGGGCTCGGTGTCCAGCTTGGCCAGCGCGGCCGACAGCCGCGTCACGGCCTTCGAACCGAACCGGGTCCGCCAACGCTGCTCGATCTCGTCGGCGAGCCCGTTCCACGCGGCGGCCGCCCGGGCCCCCTCCCGGGTCATCCGGAGGACCGTGTCCGGCCCCGGTCTCCTCCCCTCCGGGTCGGGCTCCAGACGCAGGTAGCCCCAACGGCGCAGGCCGGGCAGGTTGATGATGGGTGTGAGGTGAACCAGCCGGTTCAGCGGTACGCCGTCGGCCGGTACGAACTGCAGGAAGTTCGCCCACATCGCCTGGGACGCCAGCCAAACCGAATCTTTGTGTCCCCGCCGGTGCTCGATCCGCTGCTCGGCCACGCCATCGAACTCGATGGTGAATGCGACGAGCAGGCGGGAGAGCAGCTCGGTAAGCCCAAATTGACTGACCACAGCTCGCGACTGTACGGGTGGTGCAGATACCAGGTCCTCGACCAGCCTCGGGATCTCTTTCCGCTCGACCGCATGCAGCCGCGCCGCCCAGCCGGTCATCAAGTCGTACTGCGAGATCAGCCGTAACTGGCGATCTGGATCAGGTTGCCGCAGGTGTCATCCAGCACTGCCGTGGTGGCAGCGCCCATTTCGAGGGTCTCGTTGCCCTTGTTGATGCCCCCCAGTCCGCAGCGAGTCCGCAAGAAGTCAGTAAACGGCCCTTCACAGCCATCAATTGCCAGTAACAGTCAACACTCCAAAGTCTTTGAAGCACAAGGCTATTCGACGCGCGAAACCAAAGTCATGGGTGCATGTCTCTCCGGCTAAAGGGCACTGGCAGTGTGGGGGTCAGGGGTTCGAGTCCCCTCAGCTCCACCGTTCGATCGGACATCCGGCACCGCCGCCCGGCCCGCTTGGTGGCTATGGCCGCCAGTCCATCGGCGGATCCTCGCCGACCCGGCCGTCGACGGCCTCCCGGAGCAGATCCGCATGACCGGTGTGCCGGCCGTACTCCTCGAGCAGGTCGAACAGCAGCCGGCGCAGGCTGAGGTGGCCCAGGTCACCGAATGCGATGTGCGCGGGCTGGTCCAGCCCCCCGTTGGCCAAGGCGGCGGCGAGCCGCTGGTGTGAGCGCTGCACCGCACCGTCGTACAACGCGTACAGATCGGCCGGGGAGTCCTCGGCCGCCGAACCGAACACCCACTCGTCGGCGTCGTCACCCTCGGGTGGGCCGCCGAGGCCGGCCCACGGCTCGCCCAGTGGTGCCCCGGACAGCCATCCGGTGAACTTCTCGTCCACGACGAGGGCAAGGTGTTTGAGCAGGCCGCCGAGGGTGAGCGCCGAGGCACCGATCCTGGTGTTCAGGGCCGCGGCGTCCAGGCCGTCGGCCTTCCAGCGAAAGGTCGCCCGCTGCCGGTCCAGCGCTGCGAGCAGGTGCTCGACCTCGGTGCCGGCCACCGGCGGCTCCCACGGCGGCGGGACCCAGCCGGTGTCGTCCTGGCTGCCGTCGGCGGCACTTGTCTGATCGGCCGAACCCGCGGTGGCGGCCTGATCGGTGGTCCCCACAGTGTTCTCAGTCATGTCCGGCACGGTATGGCCGAATCCGGACGAATGAGTTCCGGATTCGCCATACCTTATGACTCAGGCACTGCCTGGGCGTGGGATGGGCCCGATCTGCTCCTCGTAGAGCTTCTCGTTCACACTCAGCGCACGCATGAGCTGGAACACGACCGCCGGCGGGATCTTCACTCGGGAGACCACCCGGCACGGCGTTCCCGGCTTGGTTCCATCCGGCCCTGCGATCGGCGCGGCGGGAAGCATCACCGCAAAATCGAGCGTGAACTCGTACGGGGTGTGCCAGACCGCGACGACGTTGCTGTAGACACCGCCGGTCAGATCATCCGGGAGTTGGAACGCGAAACTCTGGGCAGGGGACTCGGTCATGGAGCACGACAGTAGAACGCCTGCCCAGCCGGTCCCTCGTGAGCACGGTCAGAATTCCGGTGCGGCTCAGTGGCCGCGAAGCCGCTGAAAGTCAGCGTCAGGGAACTCGTAGCCCGAGGTACGAGTGGAGCGCGCCGGGGTTAAGCTCCCAGGGTGACCATCGCCCCGGCGCCGATCGTCTCTCGGCCGAGCCCTCCACGTGAGGCCAAAAAGGGCTCTGCATTCCTCAATCTGCTGAGTACGACCGACCACAAGCTCATCGGCATGATGTATACGGTCGCCTCGTTCGGCTTCTTCATGGCCGGTGGCGTGATGGCGATGTTGATGCGCGCCGAACTCGCCCGTTCCGGCACGCAGTTTTTGTCCCCGGAGCAGTACAACCAGCTATTCACCATGCACGGCACGATCATGCTGTTGCTGTTCGCGACCCCGCTGGTGTTCGCCTTCGCCAACCTCGTCCTGCCGTTGCAGATCGGCGCACCGGATGTCGCCTTTCCGCGGCTGAATGCCTTCTCCTTCTGGCTGTTCCTGTTCGGCGGACTGACAGTCATGTCCGGGTTCCTGACCCCGGGCGGAGCTGCGGACTTCGGCTGGTATGCCTACTCGCCGCTCACCGACTACAACAACTCACCGGGAGTGGGCGCGGACCTCTGGATCGTCGGGCTCGCTCTGGCTGGTCTCGGCACGATCCTCGGCGCGGTCAACATGGTTGCCACGGTGGTTTGCCTGCGGGCCCCCGGGATGACGATGTGGCGGATGCCGATCTTCACGTGGAACATCCTGGTGACCAGCGTGCTGGTCCTGCTCGCCTTCCCGATCTTCACCTCGGCGCTGCTGGTGCTGCTGTCCGACCGGCATCTGGGTTCGCAGGTCTTCGTGGCCGAGAACGGGGGGCCGCTGCTGTGGCAACACCTGTTCTGGTTCTTCGGGCATCCCGAGGTCTACATCGTCGCGCTGCCCTACTTCGGGATCATCACCGAGATCATCCCGGTGTTCAGCCGCAAACCGCTGTTCGGCTATAGCGGCATGGTGCTGGCGACCCTTTCGATCGCCGCGCTGTCGTTCACGGTCTGGGCGCACCACATGTTCGCCACCGGATCTGTGTTGCTGCCCTTCTTCAGCTTCCTCACCTTCCTGATCGCCGTCCCCACCGGCATCAAGTTCTTCAACTGGATCGGGACGATGTGGAAGGGGCAGATCGACCTCCGGACGCCGATGCTGTTCTCCATCGGTTTCCTGGTCACATTCCTGCTCGGTGGTCTGACCGGCATCATCCTGGCCTCGCCGCCGTTGGACTGGCACCTCAACGACAGCTACTTCGTGGTCGCGCACTTCCATTACGTGCTGTTCGGGACGATCGTTTTCGCCGCGTACGGCGGGATCTACTTCTGGTTCCCGAAGATGACCGGGCGGATGCTGGATGAGAAGCTGGGCAAGCTGAACTTCTGGATGACCTTCGTCGGATTCCACACGACCTTTCTCATCCAGCACTGGCTGGGCAACATCGGGATGCCGCGCCGCTACATCGACTACGAGGCGAGCACGGGTTGGGAGACACTGAACACGATCTCCACGATCGGCTCGTTCATTCTGGGCGCGTCCCTCCTGCCGCTGATCTGGAACTGCATCAAGAGCTGGCGGTACGGCGAACTCGTCGTCGAGGACGACCCGTGGGGTTACGGCAACTCGCTGGAGTGGGCGACCTCCTGCCCGCCGCCACGGCACAACTTCACGGCCATCCCGCGGATCCGCTCGGAGCGACCGGCCTTCGAGGCGCACTATCCGCACCTGGCCGATCGTCTGCAGGAAGAACGACACGCCGGTCGGCGGCACCGTCCGGAGATTCCGGCCGCCGAACGCGAGTCCGATCAATCAGGTGCCGGAGGCACTGTCAATCGTTGAGCGTCTCCGCACGGGTCTTTTCGAAGTCGCCCGGATAGGTTGGGTCTGAGGTCGTCGGGATGAGCGACTCGGCTGGACCTGCTCGCAGCGCGCTGCTCACGGTGACTGGCCCCGACCATCCCGGCGTCACCGCGCGGCTGTTCAGTGGTCTGGCAACAATGGAACTCGAGATCGTCGACGTCGAGCAGGTGGTGATCCGCGGGCAGCTCGTCCTCGGCGTCCTGGTGGCCACCCATGCAGACGAGACCCAGATCAAGGGGCTCGCCGCTGAGGTGAGTGCCGACGCCGGGG
>JALZDV010000335.1 GCA_030862345.1 Actinomycetota bacterium
GGAACACGTTCGTGCTGGCCGTTGCGGTCACGGCTGTCGCCGTTCCGGTTGGCACGCTGCTGGCCCTCGCGCTCCGGCGCCCGGACCTGCCGGGGCGGTCTTTCTGGCGGGTCGTAGTCCTGTTGCCGGTGCTGGTCCCCGACTTCGTGCTGGGCTACAGCTGGTTGCGCGCGTACGGCCGGGCCGGCTTCACTGAGGATCTGGTCGGATTTTCGTGGCTCGGTGTGCAAGGCCCGGTGGGGGTCACGGTCGTGGTAGTGGTGAACGCGGTACCGCTGGTTTTCCTGGTGACTGCAGTCGGGCTGGCGGCGCGGGCCGAGCCGGCGATGGAGCGCGCAGCGCGAGCCTCCGGGGCCCGGGCGATCAGCGTGTTGCGGACGATCACCCTGCCCCTGCTACGGCCGGCCACGGCGACCGCCGGGGTGCTCGTCTTCGTACTGACGCTGGGCACCTTCGCCATTCCGCAGGTGATGGGTTCCCCCGCCGGGTTTACGACCATCACTACTCGGATCTATTCCAACCTCGCCCGCAGCAGCAGCCCACTTGCCTTCGTCGAGGCGGTCACTCTTGCGCTGTTACTAGTCGTCATCGCGGTCCTGGTGGTAGCGCCGGCGGACTCCCTGCTCGGACCGCGGCTGCGGGTCACTCGCGCGGCCACCACCGACCCGGTGCCTACCGCTGGCGGCCGAGCCACCGGCCGGTGGACTGCCACAGCTATCGGCTGCTACTCAATGCTCGCCGTCGGGCTGCCGCTGCTCGCTCTGGCGGCGACGGCGGTCACCAGGGCGGTGGGGCTGCCGCCGAGCCCGGCCAACTGGACCCTGGCTAATTTCGCGTCGGTGCTCAACGTGCGTAACGGCGAGGCGCTCGGTCGCAGTTTCCTGCTCGCTGTGGTGGCCGCGTCGGTGTTGGTGCTGCTCGGCGGTCTGGTCGCCGCCATGGAACGCAGCCGATCGGGCCGCGGCGTCGCGACCTTGGTCACCCTCACGCTCGTGCTTCCCGGGTCGACTCTGGCCCTCGGCATGCTCATCACCTACGGCCGCTGGTTGGGCGGCACGCTGGCGATCATCCTGCTGGCCTATCTCGCGAAACTCTGGGCGGTCGCGCACCGGCCGATCTCCGGTGCCCTGGACCGGTTGCCTCCCGATGAGCTGCATGCCTCGCGCGTCAGCGGAGCCAGCCCGCTCACGGCTATTCGTACGGTCGTGCTCCGGCCGCTCGCGCCGGCCCTGCTGGCCGCCTGGCTGGTCTGCTTCCTCACCGCCCTGCACGAGGTGACCATGTCCAGCCTGTTGTACGGACCCGGCAGCGAGACATTGGCGGTCGTGGTACTGAACAGCTCGGAACTCGGCCAGGTCGGGGCGACCTCCGCGCTGTCGGTCCTGATCACGTTGCTCCTGCTCGTCCCCGCCGCGGCGGTCTGGTTGCTCATCCGGCGGCTCAATCGCGGTCCGGGGTCCCGGTTGGGTTCCGGGTCCCCGCCGCCGGCCCCGCCCGCGGCTGCGGCGCGGCCTGTTCCGGAGCGCACCCATGTCGGCTGACCCGGTGCAGCCGGCAACCTTGGAACTGCGCGGTCTGTGCGTGACCTACGGCCGGGTACGAGCGCTGTCCGACGTAGAACTGCGCGTCGTCTCCGGGGAGGTGCTGGCGCTGCTCGGGCCCTCAGGATCCGGAAAGTCCACGCTGCTGCATACCGTGGCCGGCTTCCAGTCGCCGCAGTCCGGAGAGGTGTGGCTGAACGGCCGGTGCGTCTCCTCGGCCAGCAGATCGGAGCCACCGGAGCGGCGTGAGCTTGCGATGGTGTTCCAGAACTACGCCCTGTGGCCACACCTGTCCGCGCTGGACACCGTCGCCTATCCGGCCCGGCGACGGGGAGAGAGTCGGGCAAGGGCTCGCGCACAAGCCCGCTCACTCCTCGAGCGGCTCAATGTCGGCCACCTGGCCGACCGGCATCCGGCCGAGCTGTCCGGTGGGGAGCAGCAGCGGGTGGGCCTGGCTCGGGCGCTGGCCCGACAGGCGTCGCTGTACCTGTTCGACGAGCCGACGGCGCACCTCGACAGCCATGTCCGCGGGGTCTTCCTCGAGGAATTGGTGACCCGGCAGCGGGCAACCGGCGCTGCCGCGGTGTACGCAGCCCACGACGCCGAGGAGACGCTGGGCCTTGCCGACCGGGTGGCGCTGCTGTCGGCCGGGCGGGTCATCCAGTTGGGGACGCCCGAACAGGTCTACACCGAGCCGGTGGATCTCTTGGCCGCGCAGCTCACCGGACCGGCTTCGGTGCTGACCGGCCCCACCGGGACCGGGCGGCTCCTGGTGCGTCCGGAATGGGCATCGCTGGGCGGTGACCGGTCCGCGCGGATCCGGGATGTGTGGTTTCGGGGCCCGCACTCGGACTATCTGCTCGACACGACCGACGGCCGGCTCCTCGTCCGCGAACCGGGTCCACCCACCCACCGACGCGGCGACGACGTCAGCTGGGTTCTGCGGCGGTCCTGGCCATTACGCGGCGACCCTTCGCCGGGTCAGACGCCAAGCAGCGCGGCTGTACCGGAGTGAAGATTGCCGTCATTGACGATGCGGATGTGCCGCATCGTGTAGGAGCGTAGGTAGCCGACCTGACGCTCAGTGAGCCGGTCGCAGACCCACTCCCAGTGCAACGCGACCCAGTCCCCAGTCTCCAGCTCGGGGATCATGCTGGCCCCGTCGATCGAACGGACCACGCTCTCGGTCTCGATCGGGCCGAAGTCGAGCCGGTGACCGTCCCAGGTCAGTGGTGAGGACTCCACGACCACCTGGTCACCCTGCACCGCCAGCACCTGACCCCACCGGATCCGGCAGCGGTCCAGGACCGTCAGCGCCTGATTGGCTCGCCGCCGCTCGCTCAACAGCCCGGTCCACGGGTAGATGCAGAACACCGCGAAGCTGTGGTGCGGCACCCCCCCGGATAACACGCTCTGGTTCAAGGTGGAGAACTTCGAACCGGTCATCGGCCGGAAACGCTGCTCCATCGAATTGCCGATCGCCTGCGTGCTCAGCATGTCCAGTCGGGGGCTGCCCACCCAGTACGCCTCGACCACCCGCCGGTCCAGCGGGTCGGGTAATCCGGACGCCTCGGCGATCAGTTCGAGGTAGGGCCATGCACCGGCGAACTGCTGCGACATCGCTCGAAGGCCGCCGTCATCGCTGCCGGCGACGCCCGATTCGAAGAACGCGGTGTGGTCGTTGGGTCCGCAGTAGCCATGCGAATTGGGTGGAAACGCATAGCGGGCGAACAGCACCGGCCCGCTGACGCTCTCAGGCACGCGTTGCCTCCGGTTGCACAGCAAATTGGATCACGAGCGCGCACCCTTCAACGACGCGTGCCGCCACGTACGCGTGAACTCTGACCTACATCGACCGGATCTTGAGATAGCGCTGCACATCTGGAATCGACCGAACGCCGATCACGGCCGCACCGGCTGCCGCTGCCAGGAGTACCCAGGTCGTGAGTCTGCCGATTACCGCCATGTCTAACTCCCTTGCTGTGCGCTGGTCGGTGTGTTCAAGACAAGTTACCCCTTGTGCGCCCCGGATGGGCTTGAAGCTCAGGTGGATCGTTCGTCCCTGCGCGCAGGAAACGCCCATAGCAGCGTGGGAAGGATCAGCGCCGCGGCCACGGCGTTGAGGCCACCGAAGCCGACCAGTGCCAGCAGGACGCCTGATAGCGCGCCACCAGCGGCACCAACCAGGTTCATTACAAGGTCCGAGCTGCCCTGCACCCGGGTTCGCACCGCCGTGGGCACAGACTCGGCAAGCAGGGTGGACCCGGCCACCAAGCCAGCCGACCAGCCCAGACCCAGGAGGAACAGTCCAACCATCAATTGCGCCTCGGAGTCCCCGGACGTTCCGGCTGTCAGCGCCGACGCGGCCAGAAGCATCTGCCCGATCACAATCGTCGTCACCCGACCACCAGCATCGGCCAGCCAGCCGAAGATCGGGGAGAACGCGAACATGCCCGCGATGTGCAGGCTGATCGTCAGTCCGACGATAGTCAAGCTCGCTCCGTGGTGGCTCAGATGCACCGGTGCCATCGTCATGACGGCCACCATCACGGCGTGCCCGAACACGATTGCCGACATGCCGAGGCGCGCCCTGGGTTCGCGCCACACCGTCGACCAGACCGACCCCGACGGTGACTGCATGTCCGGCCTGGACCGGTGCACGGCTGCATTCCTGGCCGCCTGGTCGAGGTCCAATTGTTGGGACAACAGCAGCGGGTCAGGGCGCATCAGGATCAGGATGAGCGCGGCCGCAACCACCATCCCCACTGCACAGAATACGAACGGCCCGACCAGCGGCGGAATGTTCAGCGCCTGCGCAACGATCCGGCCGGGCTCGCTCAGATTGGGTCCGAGCACGGTCCCGAGCGTCGTGGACCAGACCACCAGGGACAGATCCCTGCCCCGCTTGGTGGGGAGCGCAAGATCTGTTGCGGCGTAACGGGACTGAAGACTGGCTGCAGTACCGGAACCGGTCAACAGCATTCCGATCATGAGAACGACGTAGGAGCCCAGGATTGCCGCGATTACCACGATGAGGGCTCCGAATCCGGCCAGTCCCCAACCCAGGCTCAGGCCACGTCGACGCCCGAAGCGGGCTGCGACGGCGGCCAGCGGCAGAGCAAACAGCGCTGCGCCCAGCACGACCGCAGTCGATCCGCCACCGGCCAGGACCTCCGAGCCCGAGATGTCCAGCGCAAGCAGCCCGCCGACGGAGATGGCCGCGCCGATACCCAGTCCCCCGGTGATCTGCGCCGCGACCAGGACCCATACCGCACGTCGATGCGTCGCCCGTACGGATGCGTCGGCGAGGACTGTCGCAGGCGCCCCGCCGACCATCGGGTCAGCGCCCGGCGAGCGCACGCGCCATCCGATCGACGATCTCGACGAGGACTGGCTCCGGCGTGGCCAGGTTCAACCGCAGGCAGCCCCGACCGGCCTGCCCGCACTCCAGCCCTTCGGTGCCGACCACACCGGCGTGCTCGGAAAAGAACTTGCCCGGTTGGTCACCCAGATTCAGCGCGGTGCAATCCAGCCAGGCCAGGAACGTTCCTTCCGGCGGCCGGTAGGCAACCCCCGGCAGGTCCCGCTCCACGAGCTCGGCCAGCCGAGTCCGATTGCGATCCAGGTAACCGAGAACATCACCCAGCCACTTCTGGCCCGACCTGAAGGCCGCCGCATTGGCTACCAAGCCGAGATTGCTCGTGCCGATCTGGGGGGTCAGCCCCAGTTCAGCCCAGGTTGCCCGGTCGGCATCGTTGGTGAGTATGACCTGGGCGCACTTCAGACCGGCCAGGTTCCACGCCTTCGAAGCGGACAAGGCTGTGACACTGTGCCCGGCAGCCGCTGATGACACCGTCGCGTACGGGGTATGCCGTGCGCCGGGAAACACGAGCGGGCAGTGGATCTCATCGGCGAAGACCCGTGCCCCATGCCGGTCGACGACGTCGGACACCGCCCGCAGCTCATCAGGGCTGAACACCCGACCCAGCGGGTTGTACGGGCTGCACAGGATGAGCAAGCCCGCTCCGTCGTCAAAGGCGCTGTCGAGGGCGTCGAGGTCGAACTCCCAACGCTCACCGACCAGGACCATCGGCACCTCGATCACCTTGCGGCCCAGGCGCTGCGGGACATCCAGGAAATGCTTGTACGCCGGAGTAGGTACGACGATCGCGCTACCGGCGGGCGAGAAGTGTTCGATCGCGGTGTCCAGTGCGGCGATGACGTCACCTACGGGTCGAATGTCGGCGATATCGACGCTCCAACCAAACCTGGCCGACAGCCAGCCCGCACACGCCTGCGCCATCTCGGCGACCAGTACCGGCGGCAGGTAACCGAAGCGCTGGCCGTCGACCGCGGCGTGCAGCGCCTGGCGGATCTCCGGTGCGCAACCGAAGTCCATCTCGGCCACGAAAGACCCAATGCTGTCGGGATAGAGCGACCAGTTCAGTCCGCCGCGCTCCCGCAGTTGGGCGACGGTGGTGCGGTCGAAGGCATGGACGGTGGACACCCACTCACTGTGTCATGTCCTCCAAAGGCACCCGAGGGAGGTTTTTTTTCCAAGGGTGGCCATGGCTGCTGAGGTCAGCTCGCTGGACAATCGCGGAGGCTGCCCAGCACCAGCAGCGGGAGCATCGCTTTAGCCACCTTTCCCGTCGTCGAGCGACATGGCCTGGCTTTCTAGCAGTACGTAGTCTTCTCGGGAAAGCGCTGAGGAGGCCCAATGGAGCATCGGCAGGTCGCCCACCTGTCCGTACCTGTCGTGGGGATAGGCACATCCCGCACCCTCGATGTGCCCGAGGATGAGCAGGCACGGGCCGACGGGGTCAT
>JALZDV010000344.1 GCA_030862345.1 Actinomycetota bacterium
ATCTGGAACCTCTACCTGACCGACATGAGAATGGGATACACGCTGCAGAACATCATGTTGCACGTGGTCAGTCCGGTGCTCGTTGTACTGGACTGGCTGCTGATCGGGCGCAGTCAGCGGCACCTGACCTGGTGGTATCCACTGGCCTGGCTGGGTTATCCGCTGGTGTACCTGATCGGGATCTTGGTCTACCTCAACTCCGAGCGCGGCCGATTTCTCTATTACTTCCTCGACGTCGATCAGATCGGCGTGAGCGGCGTAGCCCGCAATGTGTTGCTGCTGGCGGTCGGCTTCGCGATGCTTGGCTACCTCCTCCTCGGGATCGGCCGGCTCGCAGCCGCCGTCCGCGCCAGGACCGCCTAGGGGCTGAACATTCCCGGTTCGCCGGAGTAACTGCCCGAGTCTCGGTGGTGGCGAGTCATTGCCACGTGCGGGTCGGCCCGCGCGTCGAGCATCCGACCGGGCGTCTGCCCTTGGAATGCAGCCAGCCGCCCCTTGTTCTTGTGATCGCTTCGCCACGCCAGGAAGAGCCCGCCGATAAGCAGAGCCGCCAGGAGGATCCAGCAACCGGTCATGCGTCACTGTCCCACGCCCTGCCCAACGCGCTGCCGCGACATCTGCCCACGCACAGACGGCACATTCTCCGGAGAGTGTGCGGTCTAGCGGCCTGCTGATGCACCTTTCTCCAGAGAAAGTGAACTCGGGGCTACCGTCAACGGGGTGAGCTTCGCGCACGACCCACCACGACTCGGTACGACGACCCAAGACCAGACTCTGCACGGCAATACCGCCGCCGTCACGAGCGAACCACCGGCGCGCCCGCTGCCCTACAGCGCGCTCCTGGAGCGCATCCGCGATGCGGTGATCGGTGACGATCAGGTGATGCCCGGTCCGTACGGTCCGCGCAGGGTCACCTATGCCGACTACACCGCCTCCGGCCGCGCACTGAACTTCCTCGAGGACTTCATCCGGGACGAGGTTCTGCCCCGGTACGCCAACACCCACACCGAGTCCTCCGGCACCGGTCTGCAGACCACCCGGTTGCGGGAGGACGCCCGGCAGTTGATCCGGGAGTCGGTCGGCGGAACGGAGGAGCATGTCGTCCTGTTCGCCGGTTCCGGCACGACCGGCGCCGTAGACCGGCTGATCGGCGTCCTCAACCTGCGCATCCCGGCCGATCTCGACGACCGCTACCGACTCAGCGAGCAGATTCCGGCCGAGCAGCGCCCCGTCGTGTTCATCGGCCCCTTCGAGCACCACTCCAACGAGGTGTCCTGGCGCGAGACCATCGCCGACGTCGTCGTCATCCCCGAGGATGCTGACGGGCACATCGACATCGATCAACTCGAGGCCCAACTCGAGGCCTACCGGGACCGGCCGGTCAAGATCGGCTCCTTCTCCGCCGCCTCGAATGTCACCGGGATCGTGACCAACACCTGCCGGATCGCGGACACCCTGCACCGGCACGGCGCCCTGTCCTTCTGGGACTTCGCCGCCGCGGCACCCTACGTCGACATCGCGATGAACCCGGCCTGCGCGGATCATCCGAAGGCGTACAAGGACGCGATCTTCCTGTCGCCGCACAAGTTCATCGGCGGCGTAGGTACGCCAGGTGTGCTGGTCGGGCGCCGCGAACTGTTCGCCAACCGGGTCCCGGTCGTGCCCGGCGGTGGCACGGTCGCCTACGTCAACCCGAGCGAGCACAGGTATCTCAGCGATGTCGAACACCGCGAGGAGGGCGGCACCCCGGCGATCGTCGAGTCGATCCGCGCCGGCCTGGTCTTTCAGCTCAAGGCAGCGGTCGGGACCGACGTCATTCGCGCGTACGAGGAGCACCACCTCCGCCGCGTCGTCCGGTCCTGGGAGCAGAACCCGAACATCGAGATCCTCGGAAACCTTGCTGCCGAACGACTTTCGATCGTCTCATTTGTCGTACGGCGCCCGGCTGGTCGGTATCTGCATCACAACTTCGTCGTTGCGCTGCTGAATGACCTGTTCGGGATCCAGTCCCGCGGTGGATGTTCGTGTGCCGGTCCGTACGGGCATCGGCTGCTCGGGATCGATCTCGAGCGCTCGCACGAGTTCGAACGCGAGATCTCCTCCGGATGCGAGGGCATCAAGCCGGGCTGGGTGCGGGTGAACTTCAATTACTTCATCAGCGAGCCGGTGCTGGACTACCTGGTCGCCGCGGTGCATCTGGTCGCGGCGCACGGCTGGCGGCTGCTTCCGGACTACCGCTTCGACCCGGCGACCGGGCTGTGGCGGCATCGGGACGGGCCGGTAGAGCCTCCGCTGCGGCTGCATCAGGTCTCCTACGACGGGCGCGGCTCGATGCGCTATCCCGATCATCAAGAGCGGGCGCCAGAGACTGCGTTGACCGGCTACCTCGACGAGGCGCGGGACCTGTTCGCACAGCGCGAGGACTGCGACACCGCCTGCGACGACCCGGCGCAACGGGTCTCCGCGGACTTCGAGGCGCTGCGCTGGTTCGAACTCCCGGAGGCCTGCCTGCACTGACCACCGCGACAACTCGAGTTGATCATCGGAACAGCGGGGTTTGATTCGCCGGATCCCGTCAACAAACCCTTACTCCTCGATGATCAACACTTGGGGGCACCGGCACGGTCAGCGAGGCGAGGACGGCTGGACCAGATCCCAGCGGTTGCCGTACAGGTCCTCGAAGACCGCGACCGTGCCGTACGCCTCGTGCCGGGGCCCCTCGACGAAACGAACTCCGTTGTCGAGATAGCGTGCATGATCGGCGGCGAAGTCGTCGGTGTGCAGAAACAAGAAGACCCGGCCGCCCGTCTGGTCACCGATTCGCGCGTGCTCGGCCGGGCCGCTGGCCTGGGCGAGCAGCAGTGCCGAGCCGTGCGCTGCGGACGGGGCGACGAGCACCCACCGTTTGCCGCCGCCAAGATCGGTGTCCTCGATCAGGTCGAACCCGAGTACGCCGCAGTAATAACCCACGGCCTCGTTGTAGTCGCGGACGACCAGACAGACGGCAGCCAGGCGGCGAGACATGCGGGCAGGATCGCGGCTCAACCGACCAGGACTGCGAGCAGCATGGCCAGGCCGAGTCCGATCAGCGCCGCGATACCCAAGGCCGCCCAGAACGACACGTCGAACAGCGCCGCCAGCCCCAAGGCCACCAGTACTGCCGCAGCGAGAGCCAGCGCACCGCCGTACAGGATCTTCGAACGCACCGGGTCGCCTCCACGAGCCCGGCTCAACTGCGCATTCTGCCGGCTGGCGTCGCTGTCACCGGGCACGCGCTCGGTGGGATGACGCCGCATCGGTCGGCGCTGCGTCGAGCGCTGATCGTCCCCGTCCACCCCTTCGTTCACGACACAAAGTATGCCGAAAACTCCGTATGGCCGGTGGTTGTCACCCACAGCCGCTGGGCTACCGACTCCGAGACCCAGCGCGTCTGGAGCTGTCGGCACGACCGCAGGAGGATGGGAAGAGGGAGTGCCGTGAGGATGCCAAGCGGCCGTACGGGCTGGCCGACTGGCGTTGTTCGGCAGACTATGGAGGCAGCGGTTCCCACGCTGGGTTCAACCGGCGGGAGAGGGTAGGCTACAGACCGAACGTTCGGTCGGTTGGAGGACGCGTGAAGCAGTCAGCGCAGCAAGCGGGCCCCGCAGCGGACAGCGCCATGCTGGCCCATTTCGAGAACACGATCGCTCACGACCAGCGCATCGAGCCGCGCGACTGGATGCCGGAGAAGTACCGCAAGACGATGATCCGCCAGATCGCCCAGCACGCGCATTCGGAGATCATCGGGATGCAGCCGGAGGGAAACTGGATAACCCGAGCGCCATCCCTGCGCCGCAAGGCAATCCTGCTGGCCAAGGTCCAGGACGAGGCCGGGCACGGCATGTACCTCTACTCCGCCGCCGAGACTCTCGGGATCGACCGCGGCGAGATGACCGAGATGCTCATCTCCGGGCGGCAGAAGTACTCCTCGATCTTCAACTACCCGACCCCGTCGTACGCCGATGTCGGTGTGATCGGTTGGTTGGTCGACGGCGCGGCGATCTGCAATCAGGTCCCATTGTGCCGCAGCTCTTTTGGGCCGTACGCACGCGCCATGGTGCGGATCTGCAAGGAAGAATCCTTCCATCAGCGGCAGGGGTACGAGCTGCTGATGACGATGATGCGCGGCACCGAGGCGCAGCGAGAGATGGTGCAGGAGTCGGTGAACCGCTGGTGGTGGCCGTCGCTGATGATGTTCGGCCCGCCCGATGACGAGTCGCCCAACACCGAGCAGTCGATGGCCTGGAAGATCAAGCGGCACACCAACGACGAGTTACGGCAGCGGTACGTCGACATGTCCGTACCGCAGGCCGAGGCGCTCGGGGTGACCTTTCCCGACCCGGAGCTCCGGTGGAACGCGGCGACCGGGCACTACGACTTCGGCCAGATCGACTGGGAGGACTTCAAGCGGGTCGTCGCTGGTGAGGGCCCGTGCAACGCAGAGCGAATCGCGCACCGACGTACCGCGCACGAGGACGGCGCCTGGGTACGGGAGGCCGCGATCGCCTACGCCGACAAACAAGCCGCCCGCACCATGTCGGGCACCGCCGCCGCATGACCCCGACAAGTCGCGGTTATGTGCATAACCGTGAATTTCGAGCCCGCAATCTCACCGTTATGCGCATAAC
>JALZDV010000345.1 GCA_030862345.1 Actinomycetota bacterium
GTTATGCGCATAACGGCGAGGTTTGTCGGTGGATCGCCGTAGCGTCGCGCTCGTGGTCTCCTCGTCGGCTCGTGCGACACGTCCGGCGTACAAGTGCATGGAGTGCGGGTACGTGCCCCCGCGCTGGCTGGGGCGTTGTCCGGAATGTCAGAGCTGGGGATCGGTGGAGCAGGCCGGATCAGGTGCCGGATTTCGCGCCTCGACGGTGGCCGGCCCGGTCAGCACCGCGGCCACCCCGGTGACCGCACTGTCGATCCTGCCGGCCGCTGCCGCGCCGACCGGGGTCGGTGAGCTCGACCGGGTGCTCGGCGGCGGGCTGGTCCCCGGAGTCGTGGTCCTATTGGCCGGTGAGCCGGGCGTCGGGAAGTCCACACTCCTGCTCGAGGTGGCCAGGCAATGGACCGCGGACGGCAAAGGACGGGCCCTGGTCGTCTCCGGTGAGGAGTCGGTCGGACAGATCAGGTTGCGCGCGGAGCGGATCGGAGCCCGCCACGATGAGTTGTTCCTGGCGGCGGAGAGCGAGTTGGCTGCGGCACTGGGGCACATCGAGGCCGTCGACCCGACCCTGCTGATCATTGACTCAGTGCAGACGATCCGCTGCGCGGCAACCGAGGGGAGCGACGGTGGGGTCAGTCAGGTTCGTACGGTCGCCTCGGCGCTGGCGGCGGTGGCCAAACGGCGCAACCTGCCCACCATTCTGGTCGGTCACGTCACCAAGGATGGCAGCATTGCCGGACCGCGAACCCTGGAACACCTGGTCGACGTGGTGCTCAGTTTCGACGGTGAGCGGCATTCGGCTCTGCGTCTGTTGCGGGCCACCAAGAACCGGTTCGGCAACGCCGAAGAGGTTGGCTGCTTCGCGCTCGAGGAGACCGGCATCGTCGGCGTACCCGACCCGTCAGCGATGTTCGTCTCCAGCCACCGGGCCCAAGTCGCCGGAACCTGCCTGACCGTCGCCATGGAGGGGACCCGCCCCCTCGTCGCCGAGGTCCAAGCGCTGGTCAACGAGACCAGCGGCCCGGCCCGGCGGGCGGTCAGCGGGCTGGACAGCGCACGAGTCGCCCTGGTCCAGGCAGTCGTCGAACGGCATGCCGGGCTGCGCCTATCCGACCGGGACCTGTTCGCGGCCACCGTCGGTGGGGTTCGGATTACCGAGCCGGCCGCGGATCTGGCCATCGCGCTGGCGATGGCCTCGGCCCAACTGGACAAGGCACTGCCCGGCCGGGTCATCGCGATCGGGGAGGTCGGCCTGTCCGGTGAACTCCGGCGGGTGCGCGGGCTGTCCCGGCGGATCGCCGAGGCCGCCCGGTTGGGTTACCAGATGATCCTCGTACCGCCGGACAGTGTGACGGCGCCAGGAGGTGCCGGAGCCGTGGCCGCCAGATCGAGCGGTGACCTACAGGTCCGCGAGGCCGCGACGCTCGGAGCGGCACTGGCAGCACTTCTCGACTGAGCTTCGCGCACACGCTCGGCCCCTGACGGCGCCGGGCACCTATGCTGGTTTCCAGCGCTGCATGACGCATGGGCTTACCAGCGCACTGACATGCCCGTACCGATGTAGTGCTCGACGCTTGATCCAGGAGGACTTGTGCCACCCGTGGTCGAACCTGACCCCGACGTCTCGATGCGCATCGTGCTGGCATTGATCGCCCCGGGTACGGCGCTGCGCGAGGGCATGGAACGCATCCTGGCCGGCAACACCGGCGCGCTGATCGTGCTCGGCAACGACAAGGTCGTGCAGTCCATGAGCACCGGCGGGTTCCCCATGGACGTCGAGTTCGCCGCCACCCGGATGCGCGAGCTGGCCAAGATGGACGGCGCGGTCATCCTTTCGGCTGACCTGAGCCGGATCGTTCGAGCCGGTGTGCACCTGATGCCTGACTCGTCGATCCCCACCGAGGAGTCCGGGACCCGGCACCGTACGGCCGAGCGGGTCGCGATCCAGACCGGGCTACCGGTGATCTCGGTCAGCCAGTCGATGCGGATCATCAGCGTGTACGTCGCCGGGCGTCGGCACACCCTCGAGCACCCCACGACCGTGCTGTCCAGGGCCAACCAGGCGCTGGCGACCCTGGAGCGGTACAAGCTGCGACTCGACGAGGTCGCCGGCACGTTGCTGACTCTCGAGATCGAGGACCTGGTCACGGTCCGCGATGCGATGAGCGTGAGTCAGCGGCTGGAGATGGTGCGCCGGATCGCCGACGAGATCCAGGGCTATGTGATGCAGCTCGGTGTCGACGGGCGGCTGCTGTCGCTGCAGCTCGACGAACTCCTCGGGGGCATCGAGGACGACCGGGAGCTGCTGGCCCGCGACTACCTCCCGAGCAGTCGCAAGCCGCGCCGGGCTCACGACGTACTGGTGGAGCTCCAGGAACTGTCGTCGACGGACCTGCTCGACCTCACCCAGATGGCGCGCGCCTTCGGGTTCGGCCTGGCACCGGAGACCCTCGACAACCCGATCAGCCCTCGGGGGTACCGGCTGCTGAACAAGGTGCCACGCCTTCCGCCGGCGATCATCAACCGACTCGTCGACCACTTCGGTGCACTGCAGAAGCTGCTGGCCGCCACCATCGAGGAACTGCAGGCCGTCGACGGGGTGGGCGAGGCCCGCGCCCGCAGCATCCGGGAAGGGCTGTCCCGGCTGGCGGAGAACAGCATCCTCGACCGTTACGTCTAGAGGCTAGGCCGCGCGGTTATCCGCATAACCGTCAAGATCCGGACCCATTTCTCGCGGTTGTGCGCATAACCGCGCGAAGGTACGGCGCGCCTGTTCCTAGACCAGGACGAGCGGTACGTCGGGGCTGACCAGGTTCGCCAGGTAACCGCGCAGGATGTAGGTCCCGGGCCCGAGAGTCTGACGCGGCTGTGTGCACGCGGGTTCGCTGGTCTGCCCCGACCAGATGATGGTGAAGTTGACCACCTGACCGGGCTGCAGCAGCGCCACATTGGGAACCGACGGTTCGGGGTAGCAGTCGTTACTGCCCCAGAGCCGGGTGCCGTCCACGGCGAACAGGCCCCAGGTCTGTAGCGCGACATCGAGATCGCGCAGACACGGTACGGCCGAGACGTTGGTGATGTTCAGACCGAGCAGCGGCTTGCTCCCGACCGAGTACTGCGGGGACTCCGCCCCTACCGTCAGGCCGATCGCCTCGTCCGGGCAGGGTCCCGGCTCAGCAGGGGTCGGCGCCGGCGCGGGGGCGGGCGTCGCGCCCCCGGCTGGCGCACCGGCACCAGGAGGCTCGACGGAGTCGGCTGGGACGAGGCTGGGCACAACCTGCTCGAGCGCGGTCAGCGGCCCATCTCCGGTGGGCTCCTCTGAGCTGCCCGCCTCAGCCGATGGGTCCGCCGGCGTGCCGTCCGGATCGCCGGATGCGCCACCGAGAAAGAACCATCCGGCGGCCAGGCTCAGAAGGATCACCATGCCGATCAGCAGCAGGCGTCGTCGCCAATAGACCTGTGGAGGCAACCGGCCGATCGGATGGAGCATTCAGCGACGCTATCTGCGCCTGCGGCCGCACCGGCTCTCCCACGCCGAAGCCGCGTCAACTAGGCGGCCGGGCCGGTTCGCTCCTCCCCCAGCCGCCGCAATGCTGCCGGCACACCGGCGGTTTCCTCCCGAACTGCCGCTATGTTCCAGCAGGACAGTGACGTGCGAGTCTGGTGGTCGATGAGCAGCAGCCCGGCAGCCGCGCGGATGCCCGTACGGGGCAGCGGCGCACTCCGGCCAGAAGTGCTGCTCGACTGGTACGCCAAAGCGGCCCGTGACCTGCCGTGGCGGGAAGGCCGGACATCCGCCTGGGGCGTTCTGGTCAGCGAGGTGATGCTCCAGCAGACCCCGGTGGCACGGGTACTGCCGATCTGGCAGACCTGGATGAGGCGCTGGCCGGATCCGGCGGCACTGTCCCGCGCTACGCCTGCGGACGCGGTTCGCGCCTGGGCGAGACTGGGTTACCCGCGGCGTGCCCTGCGCCTGCATGCCACCGCACAGCGGCTGGTCACCGACTTCGGTGCCGCAGTCCCCTCGTCGGTCAAGGAACTGGAATCGCTGCCGGGCATCGGCGCCTACACCGCCCGGGCAGTCGCGGCCTTTGCCTTCGGCGCGCGCACGCCCGTCGTCGACACCAACGTCGCGCGGGTGATGGCGCGGGTGATTTCCGGGCATGCTCGAGCGGGGCCGAGCGTCGTGGCGGCGGATCGGGCCGGCATGGAGTCGCTGCTGCCGGCCGAGCCTGCCCGCGCCGCCTCGTTCTCGGTCGCCGTCATGGAGTTGGGGGCCCTCGTCTGTACGGCGGCAACTCCGGCGTGCACGGATTGCCCCATACGCGCCGACTGCGCCTGGCAGCAGGCGGGTGCGCCGGACTACACGGGTCCGCGCCGTGCCGCACAACGCTTCGAGGGCACCGACCGTCAGGCACGCGGCCGGCTCATGGATGTGCTGCGCAGTTCGCCGGGCCCGGTGCTCGCCGCCGACCTGGACGCGACCTGGAGCGACGCCGCACAACGCCGCCGAGCATTGCACTCACTGCTGTCCGACGGGCTGGTCGAGCGGCTCCGCGACGGCCGGTGCGTCCTCGCCGGCGAAGCGCCAGCGCTGGAGCGATCCGGTTGAGCGAACATTTCCCACGCGATCATGGAGCTGTGACCACT
>JALZDV010000347.1 GCA_030862345.1 Actinomycetota bacterium
CCGCCGAAGCGGGGCGCCGTCAGGGCACGGGGTGCCGGGCTACCAAGCGTGCACCTCGTTAGTCGCGGATCGGTCTGCGGTGCAGAGCCGCTCCGGAGTGCCTCTCGTGGCCGGTCGCGCGTGGGTACCCGGTGTGCCGTGCGCGGAGCGATCCACGTCGCCGCGGATCAATCCGCACCTAGAGTTCTACGCCGGTGTCCCCCTGCGCCACAAGGGGTAGCAGATATTGGAGCGAGTCCAGAAGTCGCCGCGCAACCCCCCAGACGTGTGCGCATAACGAACGGAATCCGGCCGCCAGCGGGACGTTCATGCGCAGAGCGGCGCGAACCGGGGTCTGATTCAGTGCGGTGCGAGCACGAGGCCGGCCACGACCACGATGCCTACGGCCGCAAAGGCGATGACTGCCATGACGAGCCAGGCGTCGGTCAGCGTGCCTACTGCAAGTGCCACCAGGACCACCGCAATCGGCCCGCTGATCGAGACTGCCGTGCCCAGCCGCCGGTTGCGGGCCACCCGACCATTTCGTGGTGGGCGTCCCGGGACCCGGGCGCCCTGGCCGAACAGCACCGCCGAGACGGTGATCGCCAGGACGGCGAGCCAGGCCGCGGTCATCACCAATGCGTCGGTCATGGCCGCCTCAGGCAGTCCGATCCCGGCGCTTTGCCGCATACCAGGCGATTCCGGCTACGGCGGCCCCGATCCCAATCGCAGCACCGGTCACCGCCGGAGTACGACTGGCGCCGAAACGGGAGCGGAGGGTCACCGGTCTGGTGAACATCAGCACCGGCCAACCGCGTTCGAGGGCTATCTTGCGCAGGGCGCGGTCGGCATTGACAGCGGTCGGATGACCGACGATCTCCAGCATGGGTAGATCGGTGATCGAGTCGCTGTAGGCATAGCAGTCGGCCAGGTCGTAGCCCCGCTCCACGGCGAGGTCGGCGATCGCGGCGGCCTTGTTCTGTCCGTACGCGTAGTACTCGATCTCGCCGGTGTATTTCCCTTCGTCGGCGACCATCCGCGTGGCGATGACGTGGTCTGCACCGACCATCTCACCGATCGGTCCGACCAGCTCCAGTCCGCTACTGGACACGATGACGACGTCGCGGCCCGCACTGCGGTGGGCCTCGATCAGTTCGGCCGCCTCCTCGTATACGAGCGGGTCCATGATCTCGTGCAACGTCTCATGGACGATGTCGTGCACCTGGGCGACATCCCAGCCGGTGCACATCGCGGTGATGTGCTTGCGCATGCGTTCGACCTGGTCGGCATCAGCCCCGGACACACTGAACACGAGCTGGGCGTAGGTGGACTTCAGCACCGTGCGCCGGTTCAGCAGACCGTTGTCGAAGAAGGGCCGACCGAAGGCCAGAGTGCTGGACTTGGCGATGATCGTCTTGTCGAGGTCGAAGAAAGCGGCGGCCCGGCGCACACCCCGAGCTTAGATCGCCAAGATCGTACGTGCGGCTGCCGCGCCGGAGGCAGTGTGCGACCGCGTCCACAGGGGCGGGGTCGTTCTCCACAATCGAATCGACCCGGGCAGATCGCTGTGATCCGGGTGCTCAGCTTTATGTGTGCCAGCAAGTCGCCGCGATCGGCCCGCCGGAGCACCCGACGGAAGCCGGCTACTGGTCGTCGGGCCGGACTCCGCCGTGCGCGAGGAGGTCTTGCGTCTTGCCGCAGCCGCCGGGGTGCCCGCCCGAGCATGTGAGGTCGCTGACCTCGGCCATCCGGTCTGGTCTGGCCCCGACCTGATCGTGATCGACTCCGACTCCGCGGACGAAGTCTGTGCGGCACACCTGGCCCGACGACCCGGAGTGCTGCTCATGACAACCGGCCGCCCCGGCGCGGAACTGTGGTCGGCGGCGGTCGGCATAGGCGCCGAACAGGTGCTCGAGTTGCCCGCTGGCCAGGCCTGGCTCGGCGAACGCCTCGCCGATCTCGCGTCCGGCGCGGGCCCGGTGGGCACCCTGATCGCAGTCATCGGCGGTTGCGGAGGAGTAGGAGCCAGCACCCTGGCAACGGCGCTGGCCCTGACCGCCGCAGGTTCGGGTCGGGAGCCGGTGTTGATCGGGGCCGACCCATGGGACGGCGGCATCGACATCGCACTGGGGGCCGAGGACGTGCCGGGACCTCGCTGGCCCGACCTCGCCACGGTCTGTGGGCGACTGTCGAGTACGGCCATTCTCGATGGGTTGCCGCAGGCACATGGCGTGCGGTTCCTCAGCTCGGCACGCAGCCATCCGTCTCTGGTCCCGCTTGCGGCCCTCTCAGCAGTGGTCACTGCCGCGGTGCGTACGGGTGGACCCGTCGTGGTCGATCTCCCACGAGGGGCGGCAGATCCAGCACGGTGGGTCGGCGGTGCCGCGGATCTCAACCTCCTGGTCTGTCCGGCGACCGTTGCCGGGGCCCTGGCGTCGAGAGCGCTGGCAGCCGAGTTAGGCTGGGCAGCAAGTTCTTCCGGCATCATCGTCCGTGAGCGGCGCGGCGGCACGGTCGACGACGAGCTGTTGGCTTCCACTGTCGGGCTTCCGGTCATCCTCCGGCTGCCCGAGGAAACCCAGCTCGTCATGGGCAGCGGGCAGGGCGACCCGCCCGGGCGACGCCGTCGCAGCAAGCTCGCCAAGTCCTGCGCCTTGTTGTGGGAGCTGGCCGAGGTTCGGCACGTGGACGCCGCGTGAACGTCGACCTGATCGTGGATCGGGTCCGTACCAGATTGGCCAGCCTCGATGTGCCGGCCGCTCGGGCCCGAGTCGCTGAACTCGTCCGGGTGGAGGCGGGTTCGCTCATCGATGATACGGACCTGCTCTCGCTCATCCGCACGGCGGAGGACGAACTGGTCGGCGCCGGACCGTTGGAACCCCTGCTACGTCGCCCGGGCGTGACCGACGTGCTCGTGAACGGTCCGGAAGACGTCTGGGTCGACACCCCGGACGGACTGGTTCGCACCGAGGTCCGCTTCGCGGATTCCGCCGCGGTCCGCAGGCTCGCCCAGCGGCTCGCCACCCTGGCCGGTCGCCGGCTCGACGACGCGACGCCGTGGGTGGATGCGACGCTCCCTGACGGAACTCGGCTGCACGCCGTTCTCCCACCGATCGCAGCCGACTGCCCGAGCATTTGCCTGCGGGTGCTGGGCCGGCGTCGGTTCTCCTTCACCGACCTGTTGGAGCTCCGCACGATCCCCCGTTCGGCGGCTGCCGCGCTGGAGAGCCTGGTCGCTGATCGGCACTCGTTTCTGGTCACCGGCGGCACCGGATCGGGGAAGACCACGCTGCTGGGAGCTCTGCTGTCCCTGGTCCCGGATCACGAGCGGCTGGTTCTGGTCGAGGACGCGCCGGAGCTCGCGCCGGTCCATCCACATGTCGTTCGACTGCTGGCCAGAGCACCCAACGTCGAGGGAGCCGGTGCGGTCACCCTCCGCGACCTGGTGCGTCAGGCGCTGCGGATGCGTCCGGATCGGGTCGTGGTGGGTGAGGTACGCGGCGCCGAGGTGGCTGATCTGCTGTGCGCACTCAACACCGGTCATGAAGGTGGGTGCGGGACGGTGCACGCCAACTCGCCGGCTGAGGTGCCGGCCCGCCTGGAGGCACTGGCCGCCATGGGTGGCCTGGACCGGGCCGGCGTGCACAGCCAGATGGTGGCTGGGCTGGATGCAGTCGTGCATCTGACCAGGACCAGGCACGGCAGAACGGTCTCCCAGATTGCCGAGTTCGAGCCTGTCGGGCAGGCACTGCGCGTCCGGACGGTGTGGTCGTGCTGACCCAGACCTTCAGCCAGGCGGGTGCGCTGGGACTCCTCGCAGCCGCCCTGCTGGCCTGGCCACGCTCGGCGGCCGGCATCCGGCTGGAGCGCGCGATCGGCACCTCCATGGGCGCCGAGGGCGCAGCAGAAGATGGGCCGGGACGGCTGCCCGCCGATGGAAGGGCGTTGCCGGAGTGGGCTCGTTCCCGGTGGCTGGGGCCATCGTTGGCCGGCGCGGCGGTGGTAGCCGTGGCCCAGATCTGGTCATGGTCGGTGGCCGTGGTGGCGATCGCAGTCATCGTGACCGGCGGGCGAGCGCTGCTTCGACGTGGGAACGAGCGGGCTGTTGTACGTGCCGAACAGGCAGCCGTCGAGGGACTCGGGGTGCTCGTCGCCGAACTGCGCGCCGGGCGTTCGGGCGGGGAAGCGCTTGCAGCCGCGGGCCGACATTGTGGTCACCCCCTGGTGGGTGCCGAACTGAGCCGATTGGGCCGTTCGGTGCGGCTCGGTGATCGCTTGGAAGGCAGTGTCGACAGCGACCGGGCGGTGCCAGCAACCCCTGAGGCGGCCTCGTCTGCTGCGCCCGCGCCGGTCAGGAAGCGACGCAGGGGCGGGTCCAGCGGCCGAGGGCGTACCAGCGGCGCTGAGTGGCAAGCCCGTCTGGTCGATGGCTTGCGCTTGAGTCAAGTCTCTGGTTGCGCTCTGGCTGACGTCGTCGCGGCGGTGGAGTCGGATCTGGGCAGCCGTGGCCACCAGCGTGCCGACCTGCGCGCCGCTGCCGCCGGCCATAGCGCAACCGTCGCTCTGCTGGCCGGGTTACCGATACTCGGGCTCGCGATGGGCAGCGGAATCGGCGCCGACCCGGTCGAGGTCCTGACTTCCACATCCATCGGGAACATCCTCCTGCTGACCGGGGTGGGCCTGGAACTTCTCGGGCTGGCATGGAGCCGCGGGATCACAGGTCGAGTGATTCGCGACGGGTGAGTCATGGCCTGGGCCCAGAACCCCCTGCCGCTGGTCGCGCTGCTGTTGTGCCTTGCGCTGGTGCTGTGGCCGGCGCCGAGCGCGGTGGCACGGAATCGACTGCGCCGTCTGGTTCCGCGAGCTGCCTCTACGCATCCTGCCCGCGGTCGGGGATCGCTGGCAGATGCCAGAGGTGGGCGTGCTGCGGTCCCGTCGGATCCACCCGACGGGGGTGATCGCGTCCGCCGGCGGGCGCTGGTCTTCGCCGGGCTTGCCGGCTCGGCGGTGCTGGCCACGTTCCCGTCACCGGTTGGAGGCCTGATCGCAGTGGCTGTGACGGGAGGTTGCTACGTCGTGCTGGGCGGCTTGTCCGCTGCCAGGGCGCTGGGTTCGCGGGGTCTCGGCCTTCCGTCGTGGATCCGGTGGCCGAACGGGCGATCAGGGCGGGCACGGATCCTTGATCGGAGTCTGCCATTCGCGATCGACCTGCTGGCGGTGTGTCTACGGGCGGGAATGCCCACCTCATCGGCCATGCGCGCAGTAGCCGGCAATCTGCGTGGGTTCGATCCAGCCCACCCGGGGCGGGCAGCAGCACCATCCGCGGTCCCGGGAGTGTGTGCGGTCCTTGCCCGGGTTGCTGCGGCAACCGAACTCGGCACCGAGCCAGCCTCCGCTTGGGCGGAGTGGCTTACCGACCCCGCGTACGGTCCGCTCGCCCGGGCCCTCGTCGTCACCGGCGAGTCGGGCAGCGCCGTGGCGGCCCGGCTGGAGGCGGTGTCCGGGCAGCTACGTGTCACGGCTGGTCAGCAGGCGGTGGTACGAGCACAGCGAGCCGGCATTGCTCTCATGGCGCCGCTGGGCCTGTGTTTTCTCCCCGCGTTCGTGTGTCTCGGGGTGGTGCCGGTGGTGGTCGGAATCGCGGGTCGGGTCTTCGGGTGAGGGACCTCACTCGACCGGTTGTCCACAACGGTCAGCCGGTTGCCGCACAGTGATCTGCGCTGTCCACAGAAGTCCGGAACGGCCACCTGCACCGCAGATTCAGCCGCAGGCTGGCATCGCGGACACGGTGTCCGGCAGGTACGTCGAAGAAGGGAGGGCTGACATGTCGAAGCCGGTAGTTGTTGTAGCCCGGTTCGTGTTCAGCCTGGGCATGGTGGCGGTACTGGGCTGCCTGGCCATCTGCGCCGCGGCAGGCAGCGCCGTGCATGGCCGGGTTCGGTCCAGCGGCGGGGACGCCGGGATGAGTACCGCCGAGTACGCGGTCGGGACCATCGCAGCCTGCGCGTTCGCCGCGGTCCTCTATCAGGTGGTGACAGGTGACTCCATCGTCTCGGCGCTGCAGGATCTCATCGACTCGGCGCTCTCGACGCTGTCCTGACCGGCCATGCCTATCGTGACTTCCGCCGGTCGGATTGCCTGGCTGATCGCGCCCTTTCGGCCGCCCACGGTCAGGGTGAGATCCGAAGTGGGGGTGCGCCCTGATTCTGCGTGCCGGCCCAACGCGTCCATGCGAGGACTCGCAGATGCGGGAATGGTGACCGCCGAAGCTGCCGTCGTGCTTCCGGTGCTGGTATTCGTGCTGGCTGCCGCGCTCGCCGCTGTCTCAGTCGTGACCGCACAACTGCGATGTACCGACGCAGCGCGCGAAGGTGCCCGTGCCGCGGCCCGAGGGGAATCGAGCGCAGCGGTTCGCGAAATCGCCGCATCATCCGCACCAGAGGCCAGCACGGTGTCGGTGCGTCAGGATGGTGAGACCGTCACCGTCGACGTCAGCGCAGAAGTTCCGCTGTTTCCTGGGCTGGGCCCGTCCATGACGGTGTCCGACAGCGCCACCGCAGCTCTCGAACCCGGGGTCGAGGCGGCCCCGGCTCCTTTCCCACCGCCCTCCGCAGGGGCGCGAACGCGGCTGGAGCCGAGCTTCCGCGCCGGCGACTCTGCCGCGCCGACGTGACTGTCCCGGACCGTGGTTGCGCTGATCGTGGCTCGGCGGCGATCTGGGTGCTGGCGCTGTCCGGCGTTCTGCTGCTTGCCGGTGCGGCCTCCGTACTGACCGGGCTGGCCATCGTGAGTCGGCATGAGGCCGGCACTGCGGCTGACCTGTCCGCGCTGGCGGCGGCGAGTCGGGCGCTGTCCGGATCCGAGCTCGCCTGTGCCAGAGCGGCCGAGATCGCAACCGCAAACGGCGCGGTCCTGGAGTCGTGCACCCTTCTCGGTCATGGGGTGGTGGAAGTGACGGCGAGCGTGTCGGTCGCGCTGGGAGCACTGGGCATCGGCGTGGCCCGCGCCAGTGCCCGGGCCGGACCCGCCGAACTGAGTGACGGACCATCGCCGGAGTATCGGAGTCAGAACGCGTGGTCGACGACGGCTAGGGCATCGAGCACGGCGTCGAGGATGGTGACGGCCGCGCTCTTGTCCAGCGGGGAGTTGCCATTGCCGCACTTCGGCGACTGCACGCACGAGGGACACCCCGACTCACACCCGCAACTGGCGATCGTCGCGCGGGTCGCGCTCAGCCAGTCACGGATCACGTCGTGACCGCGCTCGGCGAAGCCTGCCCCGCCCGGATGCCCGTCGTACACGACGATCGTGGCCGCCCCGGTGTCCGGATGCATGGCAGTGGACAGCCCACCGATGTCCCACCGGTCGCAGGTGGCAAACAATGGCAGCAGGCCGATCGCGGCGTGTTCGGCGGCATGCAGGGCACCGGGAAGCTCTGCCGCACTGACCTCGTTCCGACGAACCGTCCGCGCGTCCAGCGTCACCCACACCGCGGCGGTCCGCAGCAGGCGGGGTGGCAAGTCCAACGCGAAGTCGGCCAGCACCTCACCGGTCCACACCCGTCGGCGCTGGTAGGACACGACCTGATCGGTGACGTCGACCATCCCGCGGTGCACCCCCACCCCACCGTAGGTCGAGCTGCGCAGCGTCGAGACGATCCGCAGGTCGGTGATCTGCTGCGCGTGGGTCCGCCACTCCGGCTCCTCGGCATGCACCAGGGCGATGGCCTGCCCGAGGTCGAAGTCGTCGACGACGTAGGAGGCGCCCTGATGCACATACAACGCCCCGGCGTGCACGGTCGAGTGCGCCGATCCGCCGTCGACGGTGCCCAGCATCCGCCCGGTGTCGGCCTCGACGATCATGACCGGCGATCCGCCAGCGGAGCGCAGATCCACGTCCGGCCGGTGCCGGTGCGTCCAGAACCAGCCGGTCGGGCGCACCCGGAGGTCACCGGCTGCCACGAGTCCGTCGACCGCAAGGCGGGCACGCTCCCCGCCGAACAGCTCGAGGTCGGCCTCGGTCAGTGGGTACTCCGCTGCTGCCATCCGCAGTTGGGGGCCGAGCACGTAAGGGTTGCCCGGGTCAAAGACGCTTGCCTCGACCGGACGCCCGAAGATGGCGGCCGGATTGTGGGCCAGGTAGTGGTCAAGCGGGTCGTCGGCGGCCACGAACACCGCCAGCGACTCCTGCCCGGCTCGTCCGGCCCGACCGGCCTGCTGCCAGAGCGAGGCCAGGGTTCCGGGAAATCCGGAGAGCACAACGGCATCAAGGCCGCTGATGTCGATACCGAGTTCCAGGGCGTTGGTCGAGGCGACACCGAGCAGGTCGCCATTGTTCAGCGCCCGCTCGAGCTCGCGGCGCTCCTCGGGGAGGTAGCCACCTCGATAGGCCGCTACCCGCTTGGACAGCACCGGATCGACGTCGGCGACCAGCCGTCTCGCTTGCGCCGCAATGCCTTCCGCGCCACGACGGGACCGGATGAAGGCGACCGTGCGAGCGCCGTCGCAGACCAGGTCGGACAGGATCCGGGCGGTCTCTGAGCTCGCAGACCGGCGGGTGGGTCCGTCGTTTCCGGTTTCCTCCCATGGCGGTTCCCACAGTGCGAAGGTGCTCGCCGCCCGCGGCGACCCGTCGTCGGTCACCGCACTGGACTCCAGCCCAGCCAGGCGCAAGGCCGAGGCCTTGGGATCAGCCACCGTGGCCGAGGCGAACACGAAGGTGGGATCGGCCCCGTACCGGGCACAGATCCGGCGCAGCCGGCGCAGCACGTTGCCCACATGGGCGCCGAAGACACCCCGGTAGGCGTGGCATTCGTCGACGACTACATAGGCCACATTGCGCAATACCCCGGACCAGCGGGGATGCCGCGGAAGTATGCCGCGGCTGATCATGTCCGGGTTGGTGACGATCCACCTGCTGTGTTGCCGGACCCAGTCCCGTTCGTCCCCTGGGGTGTCCCCGTCGTAGGCGGCCGGACGTACCGACTCACCGGCCAGTGCTGCCACCGCGGCAAGCTGGTCGTGGGCCAGCGCCTTGGTGGGTGCCAGATAGAGCACCCGGGCCTTGGGGTCGGCTTCCAGGGTGGCCAGGCCGGCCAGCTGGTAGGCCAATGACTTGCCGGATGCCGTGCCCGTGGACACGACGACGTGGCGTCCGGCGTGAGCCAACTCGGCCGCTGCTACCTGATGCAGCCACGGCGTCCGGATGCCGAGCGCGGACAGGCGATCCAGTAATGGTGCGGGCGTCCAACTCGGCCACGCAGCGCATTTCGCGGGTCGCGGGGCGAGCTCAGTCACGTGTGTGAGTGGGGATGGAATGGCTCCGCGTAGGAGCCGGTCCAATCGCGCACCGGAGCGGCCAGTCGAGACCGACGACCTGCTTGGCTGAGCTGAGGCTGACACGTTCTCCACTCTGGCAGGTGGTTGCGACCAGCCGGTCGGAACGTGTGAACGGCCGTTCCCCTAGACTCCCGGCCACGTCTGGCCCGGATCGTCCGGGTCGACACCGCAGCGCCGCGGTGTCGTGTCAGGAGGAGACGAAGAATGCCGGTGGAGTCATCCATCTCCGGGGGCGACTACGCCCTCGTCACGATCATTCTGTTGGTCGCGATCGGCGCACTGGGCTTCGCCGCGTTCCTCGTCCGCGAGGTCATGGCGGCCGGCCAGGGCACGCCGAAGATGCAGGAGATCGCCAAGGCGGTCCAAGAAGGCGCTGCGGCCTATCTGAAGCGGCAGTTCAAGACCCTAGCCGTCTTCGCGGTCGTGGTCTTCGCCGTCCTGATCCTCCTGCCGGTCACCGACGGTGGCACGGCCACCCGGATCGGTCGCGCGGTGTTCTTCCTGATCGGCGCCTCCTTCTCGGCTGCCGTCGGATTCATCGGCATGACCCTGGCCACCCGGGGCAACGTCCGAATGGCTGCCGCCGCGCGTGAGGCCGGCTTCAAGCCGTCCTTCCGAATCGCCTTCCGAACCGGTGGTGTGTGCGGGATGTTGGTGATCGGCCTGGGCCTGCTGGGCTCGGCGCTGGCCCTGCTGGTCTTCAACGAGACCGCGCCCATCGTCCTCGAGGGGTTCGGCTTCGGTGGCGCCCTGCTTGCCATGTTCATGCGGGTCGGCGGCGGGATCTTCACCAAGGCCGCCGACGTGGGGGCCGACCTGGTCGGAAAGGTCGAGGCGGGCATCCCCGAGGACGACCCGCGCAACGCTGCGACGATCGCCGACAACGTCGGCGACAACGTCGGCGACTGCGCAGGCATGGCAGCTGACCTGTTTGAGTCCTATGCCGTCACGCTCGTCGCGGCCTTGATCCTGGGTCAGGCCTTTCTCGGTGGGGACGGCATGATCTTCCCGCTCGTGGTCGCCGCGATCGGCGTGATCGCCTCCGTCGTGGGCGTCCTCGCCTCCAACCCGAGGGACGGCGACAAGAGCGGTCTCACCACCATCAACCGGGGCTTCTTCATCTCCGCGGCCGTCTCGCTGGTTCTCGTCGCAGTCGCCTCGTTCATCCTGCTGCCCGATGATTTCTCCGCGGTCGGCATTGACGAGGACGGCAGCCCGGCGCTGATCGGCTTCGTGGCCGTGCTCATCGGCATCGTGCTGGCCGCAGCCATCCAGTTGCTGACCGGCTACTTCACCGAGACCAGCCGCAAGCCGGTCCAGGACATCGGCAAGTCCTCGCAGACCGGTGCTGCCACGGTGATCCTGTCCGGGATCTCGGTCGGCCTCGAGTCGGCGGTCTACTCCGCGCTTCTCATCGGTGCGGCGGTGTACGGCGCCTTCCTGATCGGCGGGGGCATCGCCCTGTACGCCGTCGCGCTGGCCGGCTGCGGGCTGCTGACCACCGCTGGCGTCATCGTCTCCATGGACACCTTCGGCCCGGTCAGCGACAACGCTCAAGGCATCGCGGAGATGTCGGGAGACATCGACGAGAACGGGTCACGCGTCCTCACCGACCTTGACGCGGTCGGCAACACCACGAAGGCGATCACCAAGGGCATCGCGATCGCTACCGCCGTCCTTGCCGCCACTGCGTTGTTCGGTTCGTACTACGCCAGCATTCTGGATTCGCTCGAGATCGCTGGTGCCGAGGCCAGCGAGGCGATCAACGGTCTGCAGTTGGTCAGCCCCAACAACATCGTCGGCGCCGTTCTCGGTGCTGCAGTGGTGTTCTTCTTCTCCGGCCTGGCCATCAGTGCGGTGTCCCGAGCGGCTGGTCGCGTCGTGTTCGAGGTCCGCGAGCAGTTCCGCCTACACCCGGGGATCATGGACTACAGCGAGCGCCCGGACTACAGCCGCGTCGTGGACATCTGCACCAAGGACTCGCTGCGCGAACTGGCCACCCCCGGTCTGCTGGCGGTCCTGGCCCCCGTCGCGGTCGGGTTCGGGCTGGGGTTCGGACCGCTGGCCGCCTACCTCGTCGGCGCGATCGCAGCCGGAACGCTGATGGCGGTGTTCCTGGCCAACTCCGGTGGCGCCTGGGACAACGCGAAGAAGATGGTCGAGGACGGCGCCTACGGCGGGAAGGGCAGCCCAGCACACGAAGCCACCGTCATCGGCGACACCGTGGGCGACCCGTTCAAGGACACCGCCGGCCCAGCCATCAACCCGCTGATCAAGGTAATGAACCTGGTGGCCCTGCTGATCGCCCCCGCCGTGGTCAGTCTGTCCCTGGGCGTTGATGCCAATGACGGGATCCGGGCGATCATCGCGGGGGGCGCGGTGCTGATCATCGTGGTCGCCGTGGTGATCAGCAAGCGCCGCTCGGTGGTGATGGGCGCCGACCCGACCCTCATCGAGCAGAACCAGGACAGCCCACCCCCGGCGCCGTACCGCACCTAGCCGCCAGCAGCAATTCGAGTGAAGGCGTCGTTGCACCAATAGGTTCGGCGGGAAGGGCGCCTGCACTCGGTTGCGTCTCGGCGCTCAGGGGGAAGGCTGGGACTGTGAACGACCAGTTGACCCTCTTCGACGACGAGGCGGCTGACCTGGAAGTCGCCGATCTCGAGGGTTTGCTGGTCGCCGGCGGCGCTCTGGTCCAGCGCGCGGCAGAGGCCCGACTGTCCATCGTGGTGGCCGAGCAGTGGCGTTGCGCTGCCATCGTCGAGGCCTTCGATCAGCGCGGACTGCCGGGCGAGCAGGTGCCCACCTTCAACACTCAGGTGGCCGTACGGACGCCCTTCCACCGGAGCCTGCTGCCGCTAGCCACCCGATGGTCCCAGGGATCGGTGAAGTTACCACCCAACGGATGGGTGCTCACCGCGGCCCGCGTTCGGCTGTGGGCATTGGCCGCAGGCCGGGTCGATCCGGCTGGTTATCTGCTGGGTCTGGGCCGTACCGACGCCGCGTGCTGGTCGGCGGCCGGTACGGCGCTCGCGGCCGCCGGGATCGCCGGCACCCTGCTTGGCCCCCGGGCGGGTGGCCCGGCCTATCGCATCGTGGGGCAGCGGCGCAGCCGGCGGCTGTCCGACCTGGTCGGACCGGCGCCCCCGCACGCCCCCGCCGGGGTCTGGCCGGTCCAGGCACGGACCCACTGACCACGATGCGCATTGGGAATCAGCCGCCGGATCCGCAGGTTATGCGCACAACGTCCCGCGGGCACCGGAGAACCGCACGCTCTGTGCATCACGTCGGCGGAGATGATCGGCTCTTCTAATAGGGGTCTGCCGAGCTCAGTTGAGCCTCTGCCTTACCGTGTGCCGCGAGAGAAGCCCGAACGGATCATTGTCAGGAGTTCCGTGCCACCGAAGTCCAAGAGCGTCGCCGAGCCGGCCAAGGGGTCCGGCAGGCCGCTCGTCATCGTCGAGTCCGGCTCGAAGGCCAAGACGATCTCGGGCTATCTCGGCAGCGACTACATCGTCGAAGCCAGCGTCGGGCACATCCGCGACCTGCCACGCAACGCCGCCGACGTTCCTCCGGCGTACAAAGGACAGCCCTGGGCTCGGCTGGGCGTCAACGTGGACAACGGGTTCGAACCCCTCTACGTGGTGAGCACCGACCGCAAGAAGCAGGTCAGCCGGCTCAAGGCGCTGGTCAAGGATGCGAGCGAGCTGTACCTGGCCACCGATGAGGACCGGGAGGGCGAGGCCATCGCCTGGCACCTGATCGAGACACTCAAACCGATCGTCCCGATCCGCCGGATGGTCTTCCACGAAGTGACTCGGGAGGCGATCCTCACCGCGATCGCCAACCCTCGGGCGTTGGACACCGCGCTGATCGACGCCCAGGAGACCCGACGAATCCTGGATCGGCTGTACGGCTACGAGGTCTCCCCGGTGCTGTGGAAGAAGGTCATGCCGAAACTCTCGGCGGGCCGGGTGCAGTCGGTGGCGACCAGGATCGTGGTCGAGCGCGAGCGCGAGCGCATGCGCTTCGTCGCTGCCGACTACTGGGGGATCGAGGGTGATTTCTCGGTCCGAACCGCGTCGGCCGAGGAGGCGGATGACGGCGAGCCGAAGTCCTTTCGAGCCACCCTTGCCCTGCTGGACGACAGTCGGGTGGCGACCGGACGGGACTTCGATGCGACGACCGGCCGGGCCAAGAGCGATGTGATTCATCTCGACGAGTCCGGGGCTCGAGGCCTGGTCGCTCGCCTCGAGGGTGCGGACTTCACCGTCACGCGTACCGAGGAGAAGCCGTATCGGCGCCGACCGTACCCGCCGTTCATGACCTCCACCCTGCAGATGGAGGCCGGCCGCAAGCTGCGCTGGTCCTCGGCGACCGTGATGCGGGTTGCCCAGCGACTGTACGAGAACGGGCACATCACCTATATGCGGACCGACTCGACGACCCTGTCCGAGACCGCGCTATCGGCGGCGCGCAGGCAGGCTCGGGAGCTGTACGGCGACGCGTACGTCCCGGCCGAGCCGCGGCGCTATACCCGCAAGGTGAAGAACGCCCAGGAGGCCCACGAGGCAATCCGGCCGTCCGGGGATTCCTTCCGCACGCCGGGCCAGCTCGCGGGGCAGCTGTCCTCGGACGAATTCCGGCTCTACGAGCTGATCTGGAAGCGCACCGTCGCCTCACAGATGGCCGATGCGGTGGGTACCAGCCTCTCGGTCCGGTTGACCGGGTCATCGACGACCGGTGAGGTGGCTGAGTTCTCGGCCAGTGGCAAGACGATCACGTTTCCCGGGTTTCTGCGTGCTTACGTCGAGAGCTCCGACGACGACACAGCCGAGGGTGAGGACAGTGAGCGCCGGCTGCCGAACCTGGCCCGCGGCCAGCAACTTACCGCTCGTGAGCTGGAAGCCAAGGGGCACAGCACGTCTCCGCCGGCCCGCTACACCGAACCCAGCCTGGTCGGCGCCATGGAGGAGTTGGGAATCGGTCGGCCGTCGACCTACGCCTCGATCATGCAGACCATCCAGGATCGTGGGTATGTCTGGAAGAAGGGCGCGGCACTCGTGCCCTCCTTCGTCGCGTTCGCTGTCGTCGGCCTGCTCGAGCAGCACTTCGCCCGCCTCGTCGACTACGGGTTCACCGCGTCGGTCGAAGGCGACCTCGATGACATCGCGACCGGGGAACGGAGTCGGGTCGACTGGCTGACCCGGTTCTACTTCGGCAGTGAGAACGGTCAGGAGGGCGGCATCGCCAAGGCCGGTGGTCTCAAGCGGCTCGTCTCCGAACAGCTGGGCGACATCGATGCCCGTGGAGTCAACTCGATCCCACTGGCCGCCACCTACGAGAACCAGCCTGTCGTCGTACGAGTGGGCCGTTATGGGCCGTACCTGCAGGCCGGCGGGGATGAGGGTCAACGGGCCAGCCTGCCCGACGACATCGCCCCCGATGAACTCATCCAGGAACGCGTTGCGGAGCTGCTGTCAGCGCCCAGCAGCGATCGGAGTCTGGGCCCCGACCCCGAGACCGGGCACACCATCATGGTGAAGGCCGGTAGGTACGGCCCGTACGTTTCTCTGCTGCTGCCCGAGGGCTCCGACGAGAAGCCGCCCACCGCAAGTCTTTTCGCGTCCATGTCACCGGAGACGCTGACCCTGGACCAGGCTCGGCAGTTGCTCACCCTGCCGCGCGCGATAGGTGAGCTGGACGGGGAGAAGGTCGAGGCGCGCAACGGTCGCTACGGCCCTTACCTGGCTAAAGGCACCGATTCGCGCTCTCTGGATGCCGAGGAGAAGCTGTTCACGGTCACCCTGGACGAGGCCAGGGCGTTGTTCGCCCAGCCGAAGCTGCGGGGCCGCCGCGGTGTCGCTGCTCCACCGCTGAAGGAGTTGGGCGAGGACCCGAGCACCGGGAGACCGATGGTGGTCAAGGACGGCAGGTTCGGACCGTACGTCACAGACGGCGAGACGAATGCCAGCCTGCGCAAGGGCGACGACGTGGAGACGCTGACGGTGGCCCGGGCAGTGGAGCTGCTCGCCGATCGTCGGGCCCGCGGACCGGCCCAGAAGCGAGCGGCCAAGAAGGCTCCCGCGAAGAAGACTCCCGCGAAGAAGGCCACCGCAAACAAGGCCACCGCAAACAAGACCACCGCAAACAAGACCACCGCAAACAAGACCACCGCAAACAAGACCGCCAAGAAGGCCGTCAGTTAGTTTCGGCATGCCCCTCTGCGGTTATGCGCATAACCGTCACGAATCCGCTCCGCATCTCGCGGTTATGCGCATAAC
>JALZDV010000348.1 GCA_030862345.1 Actinomycetota bacterium
TTGGTGTCCTTCGCACGCGCGTTCCTGGCAGATCCCGCCGTTCTCATCCTTGACGAGGCCACCAGCTCCCTCGACGTGCCCAGTGAGCGCCTGGTCCAACACGCCCTACGCACGATCCTTTCCGATCGTACGGCGATCATCATCGCTCATCGACTGTCCACTGTGGAGATCGCGGACCGGGTCCTCGTGATGGACGCCGGGCAGTTGGTCGAGGACGGTTCGCCGTACGACCTGCTAGCCGGATCGGGCCGGTTCGCCGACCTGCACACCGCTTGGCGAGACAGCCTCGCCTGACCGGATCCGGGTGGGACAGGCGTGGAAGAATGGATCCATGCCACCGGCTGTTTACATGCCCAGGGACGGGACCCGGATCGCAACGTTCACCAGCTACGCCGAGGCGCAGCGGGCCGTGGACTACCTGTCGGACAACAAGTTCCCGGTCGAGAACACCTCGATCATCGGATCCGACCTCCGGATGGTCGAGCAGATCACCGGGCGCCTCACCTGGGCTCGGGCGGCCCTCGCCGGGGCCGCGACCGGTGCCTGGTTCGGGCTGTTCGTGGGGCTGCTCCTCGGACTGTTCTCCCCAGGCAATCGGGAGTTGGTCACCCTGGTGTTGTTCGGCCTGCTCTACGGCGCAGTATTCGGGCTGATCTTCGGGTTGATCGGATACGCGGCAACCCGCGGCCGCCGGGACTTCACCTCGACCAGCCAGGTCGTGGCCAGCACCTACGACGTGATGTGCCTGCCCAACCATGCCCAGGAAGCCCAGGAACTGCTCGCCAAGCTCAGCCTGACCAACCCCACTTGATCCCGGCCACCGCAACCTCCTGGCGGTTTTGGCCAAGAACGCCAGCAGGAGCAGGATCGGTCAGGGGTCGCCCAGACTGCTGACCGGGAGGTCGCGGATCGAGGCGTCGAGCACCTGGATGGTGTGCGCCATGCGCAGGCGCTCTCCCCGGCGCTGCAAGGAGGCGGCGACCTGCATCATGCAGCCTGGGTTCGCCGTGACGAGCAGGCAAGCGCCGGTCGCCACGATGTTCGCGGCCTTGCGGTCCCCGAGGTCGGTGGCCGGCTCTGGCTGCAGGATGTTGTAGATCCCGGCCGAACCGCAGCAGATGTCCGGATCGGCGATCTCGCGAACCTCGAGGCCCGGGATCTCGGTCAGCAGGCTGCGCGGCTGGGTACGCACCCGCTGGGCATGACCGAGGTGGCAGGCGTCGTGGTAGGCCACGCTGACCTCGAGCGGATGGCGCGGCGCCACCGAGCCCAACTCGACCAGGAACTCCGACACGTCGCGCACCTTGGCCGAGAAGCTGGCGGCCCGATCGGCGTAGTGAGGGTCGTCGGAGAGCAGGTGGGCGTACTCCTTCATGCTCGACCCGCAGCCTGCGGCATTCACCACGACCGTTTCGACTCGGGCCGCTTCGAAGATGTCGATGGTCGCCCGCGCGTACTGCAGCGCCTCGGGCTCGCGACCGTTGTGCACCGAGAGCGCGCCGCAGCAGCCCTGCGTGGCAGGCACCACGACATCGCAGCCCTCGGCGGCGAGCACCCGCGCGGTGGCGGCGTTCACTGCGGGGAAGAACTCACCCTGTACGCAGCCGGTGAGCAGCCCGACGACGGCGCGTCGCTGCCCGAGCGCCGGCACGTACTCCGGAACTCTCTCGCGTTTACCCAATTGCGGTGCAAGCCGCTCCATCGCCGCAAGCCGCGGCGCAAGGCGTTCGAGCAGTCCGGTACGGCGGACCAGCCGGGCCAGTCCGATCCGTTGGTACAGGCGCAGCGGCCCGCGCAGCAAGCGCAGCCGCTTCTTGTGTGGGAAGATCGCGAAGATCAGTGCGCGCAGTGCACGATCACCCCAGGTCCGCGTGTACCGGCGCTCGACCTGCGCCCGAGTGGCCTCGATGAGTTTGTTGTACTGGACCCCGGAGGGGCACGCGGTGACGCAGGCCATGCATCCCAGGCAGGCGTCGTAGTGCCCCACCATCGAGTCCGTCATCGGCTCGCCCTCCAGACCCTCCTTCATCAGGTAGATCCGGCCGCGGGGGGAATCCATCTCCTCTCCCCACAGCGAGTACGTGGGGCAGGTCGTCAGGCAGAATCCACAGTGCACACAGTCGCCGATCAGGGCCGCATCCGGCGGGCGGTGGGTGTCGAAAGCGCTCATCAGATACCCCCTACGAAGCGGCCCGGTGCCAGACGATGTTCCGGGTCGAACTGATCCTTCACGCGCCGCATCAGGTCTATCGCGGACACCGGGCCCCAGCTGTCAATGGCGGCCTTGATCCGGGGCTGGGCGTCCAGCACGACGACCGAACCACCGAGCGAAGTGCACACACCGCGTAGACCGTCGACTACCGCGGACACTGCGTCGACTTCGGCAGCGGCAGGTAGCGAGGCGTACAGCACCCCGGCCCCGGCCGAGCCGCGCAAGGTCAACGGGGCCCCTGCCCGTCCGGCCGCTGCGCGTGCCGAGCTGAGCACCTGCGCCAGACCGGACAGCGCGAATGTCGCCTTGATCGCGGTCGGCCGCTGCCCGGCGGCGTCGGCCGTGGTTCCCTCGTCGTCCCACGGGTAGCGGCCCCACCAGTCCGGCGATTCCTCGCTGGATCGGGCGCCCTCACCCAACAGGGTCAGCACCGTCGCCTGCCTGCCGTCCACACCGGCCGGCGTGCCCTCGAGCAGGACTGCGAGACTGCCCGATCCCTCGGTGAGCCACTGCACCTCGACCGCCGCGGGTACGACCTGTGCATGCAGGACCTGCTGCACCAGATGTTGGGCCCGCTCTGCGTCGCCGAAGGACTGGGTGACGACGCGGCGGGCACCCGGAAGGGGGTGCAGCCTGAACACCGCCTGGGTGATCACCGCGAGCGTGCCGAAGGAACCGATGACGAGCTTGCCGAGGTCGTAGCCGGCGACGTTCTTTACGACCCGGCCGCCCGCCTTGGCGACGATCCCGTCGGCCCGCACCACGGTCACGCCGATCAGCAGATCGCGCACGGTACCCACGGCGACCCGTACCGGTCCACTCGTCGCCGTAGCGAGGGTGCCGCCCACACTCGCCCCAGGGACGGTCTCGTCGACCGCCAGCCGTTGCCCCGCACCGGCAACGGTGCACGCGACGTCGGCAAGTGCAGCGCCCGCCTGTGTCTCGACGATCAGATCACCGGCCGCATGGTCGATGACCGCGTTCATCCGCGACATGTCGACCACCAGGTCGACGCGGCTGGGCGGCCGACCCCATGTGAGCTTTGTCCCTCGGCCTCGCGGTACGACGGCGAGACGATGCGCCGCGGCAGCGCGCATGATCTCGGCCACCTGCTCGGTACTCGACGGCTGGGCCACCATCGACGGCGGGACCCCGTCGACTGCATCCTGTTCGCTGGCGTCGGTGATCTCCGCGCCGGCCGACTCCAGCGCCGAACGAGCAATGTCCAGCTTCGCGCTGCTCGCCGGCGCCACCATCAGAAGGCCTCCGCCTTGCCCGCCTCGACCAGGGGATGGGCGCCGCGCTTGTGGCCCGGGATCTCTCCGCACAACCGTGGGGTCGGGAACACCTTGCCGGGGTTGGCGATCGACAACGGGTCGAACGCACAGCGCACCAGTTGCATCGTGTCGAGGTCGTCGTCGGTGAACATCTTCGGCATGTACGCCGACTTGTCGATCCCGACCCCGTGCTCACCGGTGATCGAGCCGCCGTGCGAGATACAGAGGTCGAGGATCGCCCCACTCACCTTGTCGGCCGCCTCGCCGGCGCCGTCTATGGCGTCGTCGAAGAGCACGAGGGGATGCAGGTTGCCGTCGCCCGCATGGAAGACGTTCGCCACCCGTACACCCGAGGACGACGAGAGCTCGGCGATGGCGCGAAGCACCTCGGGCAGGGAGGTACGCGGAATGACCCCGTCCTGGACGATGTAGTCCGGGCTGATCCTGCCCACGGCTGCGAAGGCGGACTTGCGGCCCTTCCAGATCAGGGCCCGCTCGACGGCGTCGGTGGCGGCCCGCACCTCGAACGCGCCATGCTCGCGGCAAAGTCGCTCGACCGCCTCGAACTCGTGCGCCACCTCGACCGCGGCACCATCAAGCTCGATGACGAGCACGGCCCCTGCGCCCTCCGGGTAGTTGCAGTGCACTGCCGCCTCGGCCGCCTCGATCGACAGGGCGTCCATCATCTCGATGGCGGCCGGCAGAACGCCGGAGCCGATGATCGCCGAGGTCGCCGCCCCCGCCTCGTCGGTGGACCCGAACCCGCACAGCAGGGTACGCACCTCCTCGGGCAGCCGCACGAGCTTGACCGTCACGAGGGTCGCGATGCCCAGGGTGCCCTCGGAACCGACAACGGCGCCCAGCAGGTCGTACCCCGGCGCGTCCGGCGCTAGCCCGCCGAGCTGCAGGATGTCTCCGGCCGGGGTGACGAACTCAGCGCCGAGCACGTGGTTGGTGGTGAAGCCGTACTTCAGGCAGTGCGCTCCGCCGGAGTTCTCGGCGAGATTTCCACCGATCGAGCAGATCTGCTGGCTACTGGGGTCCGGGGCGTAGTAGTAGCCGTACGGGGTGGCCGCCTTGGTCACGTCGAGGTTGATCACCCCAGGCTGGACGACGGCCCGCTGGTCCTCGCGGCGTACCTCGCGGATCGTCCGCATCCGGGAGGTGACGATCAGGACGCCGTCCGCGCGGGGAAGCGCGCCTCCGGACAGCCCCGTACCGGACCCTCGGGCCACGAACGGCACTCGGTGCTCGGCGCAGGCTGCGATGACAGCGGCAAGCTGTTCGGTGCTCTCCGGCATGACGACCAGTGCCGGTGTCACGCGGTAATGCGCGAGCCCGTCGCATTCATAGGTCCGCAACTGGATGCGGTCGGTGATGAGGGCGCGAGCCGGCAGTACCTCTCGCGCCCGACGGGTGACCGCGGCCATCGCGACCGGATTGGAGCCGGCCGTACCGGTCGACGGTGTGTCCTGCGGTGCTACCGAGCCTTCGACCGGGCCGGCGGTCGACTCAGTGCCGTGGGTGCTCGTCACGGCATGCGCTCATAGGCAGGCAGTGTGAGGAAGTCGACGTACTCGTCGGCCAGCGCCATCTCGGTGAAGGTGGCCCGGGCGTCATCCCAGCGCCCGCTGTCGAAGGCCTCGCCGCGTGCCTCGCGGATCTTCGCCATCTCCTCCTCGACGACCTGTTCCACCAGTTCACGGGTGACGGTCTGCCCGTTCGAGAGGTGCACCTGGTTGTTGATCCATTGCCAGATCTGGGACCGCGAGATCTCCGCGGTGGCGGCGTCCTCCATCAGGTTGTTGATGCCGACCGCACCGGATCCGCGCAGCCAGGACTCGACGTACTGGATCCCGACGCTGACGTTGCTGCGCAGCCCGCCCTCGGTGATCTCGCCCGGCGTCGAGGCCACGTCGAGCAGTTGGGCGGCCGTGACGTTGACGTCCTCGCGCAAGTTGTCGAGCTGGTTCGGACGATTGCCGAGTACGGCGTCGAAGACCTCCCGGCAGGTGGCGACCATCCCCGGATGGGCGACCCACGAGCCGTCGAAGCCATCTCCGGCCTCCCGCGTCTTGTCGTCCTTGACCTTGGCGAAGGCCGCGGCGTTGACCTCTGGGTCCTTGCTCGGGATGAACGCCGACATGCCGCCGATCGCGTGAGCGCCGCGCTTGTGGCAGGTCCGCACGAGCAACTCGGTGTAGGCCCGCATGAAAGGCACGGTCATCGTCACCGAGTTGCGGTCGGGCAGCAGGAAGTCCTTGCCGCGAGTCCGGAAGCTTTTGATGACGCTGAACATGTAGTCCCAGCGTCCGGCGTTCAGGCCCGCCGAGTGCTCCCGCAACTCGTAAAGAATCTCCTCCATCTCGAAGGCGGCCGGGTAGGTCTCGATCAGGCACGTTGCCCGGATCGTGCCGCGCGAAATGCCCAGCTGCTCCTGGGCCAGGATAAAGGCGTCGTTCCACAGCCGCGCCTCGAGGTGGCTCTCCATCTTCGGCAGGTAGAAGTAGGGCCCCTGGCCGCGCTCGATCTGTTTGCGGCCACAGGTGGCGAGATAGAGCGCAAAGTCCACCAGGCTGCCTGAGGTCTGCTCGCCGTCCACCAGCAGATGCTTCTCGGGCAGGTGCCATCCGCGAGGTCGTACGACGATGGTCGCCAGGTCCTGCGCCGGTTTGAGCGCGTACTTCTTGCCCTCGGCCGTGGCGAAGTCGATCGTGCCGTCGATCGCGTCCTTGAGATTGAGCGGGCCACCCACCACGTTCTCCCACAGTGGTGAGTTGGCATCCTCCTGGTCGGCCAGCCACACCTTCGCACCGGAGTTCAAGGCGTTGATCGTCATCTTGCGGTCGGTCGGGCCGGTGATCTCGACGCGACGATCCACCAGGCCGGGCGCCGGCGGGGCAACGTGCCAGGAGTCGTCCTCCCGGACGCCGCGGGTCTGCGGCAGGAAGTCCAGAGTTCCGCCGCCGGCCAGCGCCTGTTGACGCCGAGAGCGTGCGGCCAGGAGTTCGAGGCGACGGGCGTTCAGCTCTCGGTGCAGCAGGGCGATCAGGCCGAGCGCATGGGTGTTCAGCACCTCCTCGAAGCGCTCGGCGGTGGCTCCGGTGATCTCCAAGCCGTCCACATCTGGCACGGTGCTCATGGGGTCTCCCTGTGGGTCGGTGACGGCCGCCCCACGGCCTCGTCGAGGCCAAGTATCGCAGCGATCAGCGATTCAGTAACCGGCAGTCAGGTGCGCGAAGGCGATCGCGGCCGCGGTGGCGACGTTCAGCGAGTCCACTCCGGGGCGGATCGGGATCCGTACCTGCACGTCGGCTGCATCCAGCGCCGCCCGACTCAGACCGGGTCCTTCGGCGCCGAGCAGGACCGCCGTACGCCGATGCAGAACCGGATCCAGGTCTCGCAGCGCCCGTGCGTCGGGGTTGGGCGTCATGGCCAACACCGCAAACCCCAGGGCCTGCAGCGCACTGATCGCCGCCGGCCAGGCCGAGAATGCCGCCGAAGGCGCGCCCGGACTCTTGCCGGAACCGCCGGCCCGGTACGGCCCGGACCCGCAACCCTGGCCGGGCACAGGAGCCGCCGAAGGCGCGCCCGGACTCTTGCCGGAACCGCCGGCCCCGTACGGCCCGAACCCGCAACCCTGGCCGGGCACAGGAGCCGCCGAGCCGGCGAGGTCGGCGAACGGCACCGCGAGCACGTGACCCATCGAGACCCGCACCGCTCGCCGATAGAGCGGATCGGCGCAGTTCGGTCCCAGCAGCACCGCATCCACACCGAGTGCTGCCGCGTTTCGGAAGATCGACCCGAGGTTCTCGTGATCGTTGACCCCTTCGAGCACGGCGATCAGCCTGGCCGGTCCGAGCAACGCCTCGACCGGCTGGGCTGGCAGCCGATCGGCGCTGGCCAGCACGCCGCGGTTGAGGTGAAATCCCACCGCAGCCGCCATCACCTCCGCCGTGGCGACATAAACCGGGGCCCGGGCGTCGGCCACGGCCTTGGCGAGGGCAGCGATCCGTGGGGCTACCCCGAAAACTGCGCGCAACGGGTACGGCGAGGCCAGCAGCCGTTGGACAACCGGTACGCCCTCGGCGATCACCAAGCCACGGCCGCCGGGACGATCGGGCCGCCGGTCCACGTGCGTGAGATCTCGGAAGTCGTCCAGCCGCGGATCGGCGGGATCCCGGATCTCTATCGGCACGGCCACGCTCTCCATCCTGCCGCCCGACCTCGCCGGAAGATCACAGGTTCATCACCTCGACAGCGACTCGGTGTGCACCGGCTACGCCGCCCCTACTCTCTGTCCCAGGACCGCGAAGCGCCGGCCAACCGGTTGGCAGCCCGATCCGGCGTGTAGCAGGACATGCGGAGGTGGCCGTTGCCGTCCATCGTCGAGGATCGGGCGAGCGGGCCGGCGACGACCAGGCAGGAACACTTCCCCGCCCAGCCGTCCCCGTCGACCGACGGTGGTGGCAGAGACAGCCGACCGCCTCGTGCGGCCCGGGGCTTGTTGCTTCTCCCGCCCTGGCTACGTGCGCCGATGCTCGGCCTGCGCCAGCCCGGTGCGTTCTTCGCCGTGGCGGTCGCCGCAGCCATCCTGGCCTGTGCTGCCGCGTCGGCAGCTCTGTTCCTGTCCTCGGCGAGTTCGGCGTCCCTGCAGCAGCAGATCAACGACAGGTGTGACAACGCTGCCTATCCCATGATCGGGACCGAGACCTACCTGGGGCCGTCGTCGGGGCCCGGAACCGAGACCGAGGGTCGACCGATGTTCACCCGGGAGACCGACCAGGCCTACCCCGAAGCCCTGGCCCGCCAGGGGATGGACAGCAACCCGGTCTTCATCGGGGCGCAGTCCAGGCTCACCGAGAACGGCCAGCTGCCCGCCGCGCAGAACACCCGCTTCGTACGGCCGTTCTACCGGCCCGGCGCAACCGATCAGATCACCGTGCTGGACTCCGGACCGGGCAACGGGATCTACATATCCTCCTTCGTCGCCGACCGGGACGGGGTTGGCGTCGGCGGCACCCTGGAGATCGACGGGGCGACCGTCCCGGTGGTGGGGGTCTATCAGAACCTCTACGACGAACCGGTGCGCGAGTTCTGGTGCTCGTACTCTGCCCTGTTCAACAACGAGACCAACGCCAACACCCCGCCGGCCGATCTCCTGATTGCGACGGACGAAGCGACGTTCTACGACCTGGCCATCGCCCACGACAGCATCGACACCCAGGGTGGTCTCGGCTTCTTCGGCGAAACCGCAACCCGGGTGTGGGAGGTCCCGGTCGATCCGGACAGCGTGACCAGGACCTCGGCCACCGATCTCGTTGCCAGACAGAACACCGCATTGCTAGACGCACGAACCATTTCCGGTGATCCCACCAGCCCGGGTGATCTCATCGAGTTCAGCTTCCAGGGTGAGGAACTCGGCCGGCTGATCGAGCGCTCCCAACGCCTGGAGAACGGCCTGCGCGGGCCGGTCGTCCCGACGGCCGTCGCCGGCACCATCTTGGCGCTGCTGCTGGTCGCTGCGGCCGGCAGCTACTGGGCGGACCGGCGGCTGAGGGAGGTACGGCTGCTGTCCTCTCGCGGGGTGGGACCTGGTGCGCTGGCGATGAAGGCTGCCCTGGAGTTGGTCATTCCGGCCGCTCTGGGCACGCTGGCCGGCTACTACCTGGCGCGCGGCCTGATCTCGTTGGCCGGGCCGGCCGACGATCTCGATCCCGACGCGCTGCGCACCGCCATTTTCACCACCGTCGCCGGCTTCGTCCTCGGGCTGATCCTGTTGTCGACAGTGGCCGGCATCCGGTCCCGCAACTTCACCGAAAAGCCGATCGGGCACAAGGGATCCCGGCTGGGGCTGATCCCGTACGAACTGATCGTGCTGGCTGTCGCGGGCTATCTGTGGTGGCAACTGCGGGGCGAGGAAGCTGTTGTCTTCGACGGCTCGGTCGCGCAGGTCAACGGGCTCCTGGTCTCCTTCCCGCTGCTGTTCCTGGCCGGTGCGGCTGTCCTGGTCGTGAGGCTTATCGTGACGGTCCTGCCAGCCCTTCGCCGCCGGGCCCAGGGATGGTCACCCGCAGCATTTGTCGCGGTGAACCAGCTGACTGCCAACCGGGTGGTGAGTGCGACCCTGCTGGCCGCGCTGTGCCTGCCGATCGCTGTCCTGACCTATTCGGCCACCCTCACCGCCTCCAGTCAGCGGACCGTGGCCAGCAAGGCGTTGGTGAGCGTCGGCGCCGAGCGGGCGGTGACAACGTATGGGGACATGACCGCGACCCCGGCCGTGGATGCGGTCGGGACCCTGGTGGCCCGATACCAGGATGCCTTCGTTGACGGGGCCGAGGCCAGCGCCTTGGGCGTCGATCCCGCTGACTTCGCCAGCGTGGCGTACTGGGAGAAGAGTTTTGCAGAGCATGATCTCGAGGCGATGCTGGCGATGCTGGCTGACCGAGCGGACAGCAGCGACCGCATCCCGGTGATCGCCGCCGGTGGCCCACCACTGGGCCCCATCCGACTCGACCTGGGTGGCAACAGCCAGGCACTTACTCTCGAGGCCGAGGTCGTTGCACTGGCCGACGTGCTGCCCGGGCGGCGTACTGCCGAACCCCTGATCCTGTTCGACAACCAGTTCATCGGCGACGAGGTGCCGCAGTCGGCCAATCTGCGATACGAGATCTGGACCAATGCTGATCCAGCGGCCGCGGCGGATGAGATCCGGGAGCAGGGGGCGCGACTGTTCCGGGTGTTCACCACGACGGAGGTCTTTGAATTGGCGAACTTCCTGGGCGTCTCGTGGACCTTCGGATACCTGCAGGCGCTGGCGGCCTTCGTCGGCGTGATCGCGATCGGCGGCCTGCTGCTCTACCTGGAGACCCGGCAGCGCAAACGCACCGCCTCCTACGCGATGTCCCGGCGGATGGGTCTTTCCCGGATGACCCACTTCCGCTCGTTGCTCGCCGAACTCGGCAGTGTCCTGATCGTCGCAGCTCTGGTCGGCGCGGGCCTGGCCGCGGCGGCCATCGCCATGGCCTACCGGCAACTGGACGTGGACCCGATCCGGGAACCCAGCCCGCTGCTGGCCATTCCGTGGGTCACCCTGGCGGCCATCACGCTCGCCGCGGTTCTTGTGGCGCTCGCGACGTCGGTGTACGCCCAGCGGCGCACGGATGCCGCCAACCCAGCGGAGGTGCTTCGTCTTGGCGGCTGACCGACCCCCGGAGTCTCCGTGGGAATTCCACTGGGGTGACTCGTCTTTTGACGAGGGCGCTGACGGCAGATCAGGTGCTGAGCCGGCCGTTCTGCTCGACTCCGCGGCTCGTGCGGCAGCCGCCTCCGTGCTGGGTGTGGGGAAGGTCTACCGCACGGTGAGCGAGGAGGTGAACGCCCTGGTGGACGTCACAAAGGCGTTCCCGCGCGGGCGGATCACCGCTATCGCCGGCCCGTCAGGCTCCGGAAAGTCCTCCCTGCTCAGACTCCTGGCCTGCGTTGACCGGCCGACGACGGGCTCCGTGCTGGTTGACGGGCGTGATGTCGCCGCGCTGCGGGTCCGCCAACGGCGCGCGCTTCGACGGGCCTCGGTGTCGTACATGTTCCAGAACCCGACCGACAACCTGGTCGACTACTTACCTGCCCGCGAGCAGGTGCGGCTGGCCTCCAGGCTGCGTGGCATCCATACCGGCGTGCAGGAGATCGAACGCCTGCTCAGAGTTCTGGGTCTCGACCATCGGCTGCGCCATACGCCGCACCAGCTCTCCGGTGGTGAGCAGCAGCGACTGGCCGCGGCCTGCGCCGTGATCGGGCATCCGGCGATAGTGATCGCCGACGAGCCGACCGCCGAACTCGACTCGGCCGCGGCGGATCGGGTGCTGGATGCCTTCCGGGAGCTACGTTCCGAGGGGGTGGCCTTCGTGATCTCCTCGCACGACCCCCGGGTGGTTGCGATCGCAGACCATCTCCTCCGGCTCGATCACGGACGGGTCGTGGAGAGCACATGAGCCGCCGAGCGGGGCGACCATCCTGCGGTTATGCGCATAACCGTGGGGAAACGGCTCATAGACCTGCGGTTATGCGCATAAC
>JALZDV010000362.1 GCA_030862345.1 Actinomycetota bacterium
GGGTGGACAGTGCCGCCCTGGCCGACAGGGACGCGGCGCGCAGGGTGCGGGCGGTGACGTGCTCCGGCATCGCGGGCTCACCGAGCTCGGCGCCGAGGAATTCCGTCGCCGTGTCGCCGTCGCCCGCGGGCACCTGCCTGCCGGGGCGTGCCAGGACGCCGAACTCGTGGCGGCCGTCGAGGAGTGCCGCGACGAAGTCGTCCCTGCCCTGCCCCACCGCGGTGGTGACGCCCAGGCCGGTCACGACGACGTCGCGGCGCTCAGTTCCCGGACGAGCCATGGATGAGGTCCGCCAGCTCGCCGATGTTCTTCACGTTCGCCAGCCGCACCAGCGGGATGTTCAGCGACAACGCCTCCAGGGTCATCATGATGATCTCGGCCCGGTCGATCGAGTTGGCGCCGAGCTCACGCAGCGAGTCGGTGGTGTCGAAGGCGTGGTCGTCCAGCTCCGGCACCACCTCGCGGGTGTTCTCAACGATGATGTCGAAGACCTGTTCCTTGGACATGTGCTTGCTCATCCTCCTGCGTAACGAGAGTTGATGAGGTCGTGGACCTCCGGGCGGTGGAAGGTCTTCTCGTGCATGGCCACCTCGCGTTCGATGTAGCGGGGCAGGTCCGTGCGGAGGTCGGCGACCAGGTGGTCCTTCAGGGTGACCAGGGAGATCCTCGGCTTCTCGGCGAGGTTCTCGGCCAGTTCGAGCGCGTAGGGCAGCACCTCGGCGCGTGGCAGCACTGGGAACGGGACCCCCCGTTCCTTGAGCTCGCTGCCGTAGTAGCTCTTCGCCGACAGCAGCATCTCTTCGCCGAGGCTGAAGCCGAGCTTCTTCGGCAGGATCAGCGTCGCGCCCATCCCGGGCGTGAAACCGTACCGCATGAAGTTGGTGGTGTAGATGCTCTCCCGGCCGAGCACCACGAAGTCGGCGAACAGACCCATGGCGAACCCGCCGCCGATGCCGTGGCCCTGCATCGCCGAGATGACGGGCACCGGGCAGTTCAGGGCCAGGGCGTAGATGTCGGCGTCGGTGAAGCTGATGCGCCGCTCCTGGATCAGCAGCAGGCTCTCCTTGGTGCCGCCGCTGGCGAAGTAGTTGCCATAGCCGGTGAGGATCGCGACCTTCCACCGCTCGTTCGCCGCCACCGCGCCGAAGGCGTCGATGAGGCCCGCGATGAGCTCGTCGGAGAACGTGTTCTTGTGGACCTCGTCCCGCATGGTGATCTGGACGACGGAAGGCGCGACCTCCCGGTACTCCACCGGAGTGCTCGGCATGCCTACTCCCCTTCCCACGGGAACCGGCCCGACCGCACGTACCGGGCGATCTTCCGGAGGTTCTCCTCGTCCGAGAACACCTCGCGGTTCGCGGCGACGGCCTTGTCCCGGAACGGGAGCAGGATGTCGTCCAGGTCCCTCAGGTACCGCTTGTACCGGGCGACGCCGTTCTTGGACAGGTAGCGCAGCCGCAGGAGTTGCCTGCGGAGCAGGTGCTCGCTGCCGGCCCCGCTGGCGTCGGCGAGCTGCCACGCGACGGCCTGGTCCGCGGTGAAGGGCTGGGTGGTCAGCGTGATGAAGTTGGCCTTGGCGAGTCCCACCTTCCGGATCAGGAACGGCAGGACGCAGGCTGGCATCAGTCCGAAGAGGATCTCCGACAGGCTGAACACCACCGTGTCCTCGCACAGCACGATGTCGCACGCGGCGACGAACCCCATGCCGCCCGCGTTGACCTTGCCGCGCACGTGTGCCACCGACACGAACGACCCGAACACCAGCGAGAGCCACAGGTCGTACAGCGCCTCCGCGGGCGACCCGCCGTCCCCGCCACCTTCGCCGCCGTCCCCGTCGGCGATCTCCTGGAAGTCCGCGCCCCAGCAGAACACGTCCGGCAGGCCCTCCAGCACCAGGACCTTGACGTGCGCCTCGCAGAACCGCACCACCTCGGCGCACTCCTCGACCAGGCGGGTGCTGATCGTGTTGTTCGCGTCCGGGCGGTACAGCTGGAGGTGGCAGATCTCGTTCTCGACGCGTACCCGGATGGTGTCGTACCGGCCGGGACTCAGGACATCCACTCGTACTCCCGGTGGAACTCGTTGATCCGCTTCAGGTACAGGTGCTCCCGGCCGAGCGACCGCCGCGCCTGCCCGACGACGTCGGTGTCCAGTGTGGTGTTGCGGGTGCCGAACTTCACGGCGCGGTTGGCCTCCAGCAACAGCTCGTACTCGTCCATGGACAACTCGTAGCGGGCGTCGAGCTGCTTCTCGATGCCGCGGGCGCGCAGCCGGTCCTGGCCGTCGCGGTGGGACACCCCGCTGAAGAACTCCGAGCAGCAGCCGGAACCGTAGGAGAAGACGCCGATGCGCTGCGGGCTCGCGAGGTCCGCGTTGTCGATGGTGCTGGCGAGCGAGAGCATCGTGGTCGCGCCCATGATGTTGCCGACGCGCTGACAGTAGGTCAGACCGGGGTGCATCCGCCGCTCGAAGTCCTCCTCGATCGCGGCGGGGCGCGCCTTGACGAACTTGCGCATCAGGTTCCGGTGCGCACCCTTCACCATGCCGCCGAACGGCGTGTGGAACGCCAGGTAACCGAACGTCCCGGCGAAGTCCACGTCGCCGACGCGCCGCTGGTACTCGCGGAAGGCGTTCTCGCAGCAGTCCAGGTAGGACAGCAGCGAGGTGTCCGCGTTGCCCGCCTCGCTGTCGGGCAGGGGACGGCACGTGTCCATCACCTCGTGGCCGTAGTAGCCACTGGCGCCGACGTCGATCTGGAAGACGTGCGGGGTGTCGCTGACGAGCATCGCCACCGCACCGGCGCCACCGCTCGGCTCGGCGAACGACCAGTCCTCGGACAGCGCGTCGCCGCCCTCCGCCACCATGAACCGCGTCAGGTCGGTCGCGATGACCAGTGCCTTCGCGCCCGGCGACGTGCCGGACAGGACGAAGTTCGCCGCCGTCTGCAGCGCCGCGACCCCCGAGTAGCACGCGTTCTTGATCTCGAACAGGCGGCAGTTGCGGTTCAGCCCGAGCAGGTCGTGGAAGTACGTGCTCATGGACTTGCCGAAGTCGAACGCCGACTCGGTGGCGGTGATGACCAGCTCGATGCGGTCCCGCTCCTCGGCCGACAGCTCGTCGATCAGCGGTTTGGCGGCGTTGACGCCGAAGGTCACCGGGTCCTCGTAGGGCAGCGCGACCGTCTTCTCCTTCATCAGGAGGTTCTCGAACCTGGCGGTGTCGAGCCCGCGGTGGTGCGCCAGCTTCACCACGTCGAGGTGGCAGGTGCCGGCGAAGATGTTCAGTGCTTCGATTCCGACGGTCTTCACAGGACGTTCCCTCTCAGGGTTGCCGAACAGCTCGGTGCCATCTCTCGCCGCTACCCGACCGGCTCGATCTCGTTCAGGTCGAAGTAACCCCGGTAGCCGTGCACGTAGACGGCGGCGCGGTGCCCGAACAGGATGACCGCCGACGTCGCCGTCTCGAGGTTCCCGTAGTCGCCGACGGTGGACCGCACGCGCGTGCCGATCGGGTACCGCTCGTTCCAGCGGCGGACCGTCGCCTCGGCGGCCTCCGGCCGCTCCCGCGCGACCTGCGCCGGGATCCTCACCGCATCGGGCAGCTCCCGGCGGATCTTGCGCACCAGCTTGGTGAGCACGTTGCCGTGCCCCACC